>NZ_CAXFDV010000334.1:0-11445 GCF_964001545.1 uncultured Aquincola sp. | reverse complement strand
CCGCCGCCACCACACCCGCGCAGCGCGAGGCGGCGCCGATCTTCCTGCCCTACCTGGGCGGCGAACGCACGCCGCACAACAGCGCCACGCTGCGCGCCAGCCTGCACGGCATGGGCCACGACACCGATGCCGCCGCTGTGGCCTATGCGGTGATGGAGGGCGTGGCTTTCGGCCTCGCCGATGGCCATGCGGCCTTGCAGGCGGCTGGCACCGTGGTGCGTCGGCTGTCGCTGGTGGGCGGTGGCGCCCGCAGCGCGCTGTGGGCGCAGATGCTGGCCGACCTGCTGGGCACAGAGATCGTCACCCATGCCGATTCGGCCGCCGGCGGCGCGCTGGGCGCGGCGCGGCTGGGCTGGCTGGCGGTGGGCGGCGACGTGGCCCCGGTGTGCACCGCACCGCCGGTGCAGGCGCTGTATGGGCCGCAAGAAGGGCCGGCCGCCGATCGGCTGGCCGAGCGCTGGCAGCGCTTCCGGGCGCTGGGCGCCGCGGCCGCTAGAACTTGAAGGCCAGGCGCAGGCCGCCCCAATGGCGGCCGTTGACGGTGATCGGCGCGGCGGCTTCCTTCATCACCACGAACTGGCCACCGCCCATGTCGCGGCGGTAGGTCTGCAGCAGGAAGGGCCGCTTGTTCTGCGCACTGGCCAGGCCGGTGCGGTCGTTGAAGATGCGGCGGTAGCGGCTGTGCGCGGTGTCCCAGGCCAGGTCGCCGCGCTGCGGCTGGTTGTACTGCTTGTTGTGCGTGGCCACGTAGCCGTTGCGGTCGGCGGCGATGCAGAACACCACCTTGTCGCTGAGCTGCAGCATGCGTTCCTGCACCGGCGGCAGCAGCCGGTCGGCCAGCGCGCAAAAGCGCGTGGTGTGCTGTGCCGGCTGGGTGCCGGCGATGGGCACGTAGCGCTCGTCGAACAGGTCGGCCACGCTGATGCTGCCTTGCTTGAGCGCGTTCTGCAGCAGCTGGCCCACTTCGGCCGCGGCCTGCTGCACCGCCTGGATATACGGCGTGTCTTCGGTCACCACGCCGCTGTCGGCAGCCAGTTCGATGAGTTGCTCGCTCACCTTCAGCAGGTTTTCGCTGCGGCCGATGGCCGTGTCCAGCGCCCGCGTGGTCTGGCGCATGTGCTGTTCGATGGCGCCCATCTGCTGGTCGAGCAGGCTGCAGGCGCCGCGGCTTTGTTCGGCGGCGGCGGCGATGCGGCCCACCTCGTCGGCCACGTCGTCCAGCGCGGCATGCACGCCGCTTTGCGAAGTGTTGGCTCCGGCGCCCGCGGCCTTCTGCTGCTCGGGCGCCTGGATCTCGCGCGCCAGCGTGCCGATGCGGGTGTCCAGGTGGGCCATGGTGCCCATGATGTCCTTGGACGAAGCTTCCACGCGGGCGGCCAGGTCCTTGACCGCATCGGCCACCACGCCGAAGCCGCGACCGGCTTCGCCCGCGCGCTTGGCTTCCACGCTGGCGTTGAAGGCCACCAGCCGCGTCTGCAGCGCGATCTGGGTGATGTCGTGGGCGGCCTCGGCCACCTTGCGCAAGGTCTCGACGATGCCGGTCACTTCGCTGCCCACCGCCTGCACCGCCACGCGGGCGCGATCGACCGCGGCCACGCCTTGCTCGGTGTGGCTGCCGATGACCTGCTGCACGCGGGCCACGTCCTTGACCTGCTGCGCCAGCTGGCGCGCGGTGGCGGCCTGGGCCTCGGCGGTCTGCCGCGTGTCGCCGACGACGCCGCGCACCTCGGCGGCTTCACGCCCCAGCTTGGAGGCCTGCTGGGCCAGGCGCGACACCATCGGCGCCACGTCCACCAGGGGGGCGGCGGGCGCCGCCTCGATCAGGGCAGGGGCCGCGGCCCGGAACTGCTTGAACATCGCCGACTCACCATTCGCGCAGCTTGACCCGCAGGCGGGCGATGCTCTGGCTGTGCAGCTGGCACACGCGGCTTTCGGTCACCTTGAGCACGGCGGCGATTTCCTTGAGGTTCATGTCGTGCTCGTAGTACATGCTCATCACGTACTGCTCGCGCTCGGGCAGCAGCTTGATGGCTTCGACCAGCGCGGTGCGCATGCGCATGTCCTGCAGCACCGCCATCGGGTTGGCCTCTTCGGTGCCCACGTGGCGTTCGAGGTAGTCGTCGTCGCCCTCGTCGCCGCTCAGGTCTTCCAGGTACACCAGCTGCGTGCCGCGCACCTTGCCCAGCAGCTCCTGGTATTCCACCAGGGTGATGCCCATCTCGGCGGCGATCTCGGACTCGTGCGGGGCGCGGCCGAGCTTTTGCTCCAGCTTGTGCACCGCCGCTTCGATGTTGCGCTGCTGGCGGCGGTTGCCGCGGCTCATCCAGTCGCTGCCGCGCAGTTCGTCCAGCATGGCGCCGCGGATGCGCTGGGTGGCGAAGGTCTCGAATTGCACCCCCTGCGCCGCGTCGAAGCGGCCCAGGGCGTCGTTCAGGCCGATCATCCCCACCTGGATCAGGTCGTCGATCTCGACGTTGGCCGGCAGCTTGGCAATCATCTGATGGGCGAGCCGGCGCACCAACGGGCTGTACTGCTTCAGCATCGCATGGTTGTCGGTACGGCCTTTGGCGTTGTACATGTCCAGGGCTCCAGGAGTTCAGTTGGCCAGCAGCGAGGCGGGCGCCGTGCCGCGTCCATGCCAGGTCGGTGCTTGCAGGTCGGCGTCGGCCGTCTCGTCCGCCAGCTGCCGGCGCACCAGCCGCATCAGCGCGTTGTCGGGGGCTTCGGCCACGTTGCAGGCGGGGTCCACCGCCACCCAGTCGTGCACCGCCGCGCCCAGGAAGCTGTCGGCGCATTGCGCGATCTGGCGGGCCACGTGTTCGCGGCGGCCGCGCTGCGGGCCCACGGCCAGCAGCAGGTCGAAAGCCATCAGGCCGGTGCGCGCGGCCAGGATCTTCATCGCGGCGTAGGCCGCGGTCACGCTGGGGCCGTGGTCGGCGGCCAGCAGCACCGGGCGCACCGCGCGGTGGCTGAAGAGGCGGCTCAGCTCGCTGGCGCCGGCATGCACCAGCACCACGTCGGCCTGCGGCGCGGCATCGGCCAGCTGGCGCAGCAGGCCCGCGCAGGAGCCGCGGGTGTCCACGTGGCGCAGCGGCAGGCCGCGGGCGGCCAGGTAGCCGATCTGCGGCGACAGGGTCTCGATGCCGGCGGCCAGGTCCAGGTGCGTCAGCTCATGCGGCTCGGGCGCGGACTCGGCCGCGTCCACCAGCAGCAGCTTGCGGCCGCTGGCGGCGATGGCCGAGGTCAGGCGCTCGATCAGCACGGTGGCAAAGGCCACGTGCGGGTTGCTGGCCACCGCGATGTAGCGGGTGCGCGTCGGGCTGAACAGGCGGCGCAAGCCGTCGGCCTGGTCCAGCGGGGCGCTGCGGCTGGCGTAGAAGTCACGCATGTCGTCTCGGGTCCTCAAGCGTGGGCAGAGTTGCCGCGGGCCGCATGCGAGCCCGCGAAGATCAGGTTCACGTCGTTGGCGTCCATGCGCCAGGAGGCGGCCGGCGCGGCCTTGAAGGCGCGCTGCACCAGGGCCTGCGCCGACAGGCGGTGCCAGTCCTCGGGCACACGCTGGCCGTTGGCCACGCCCATCACCCGCAGCTTGTGGCGGATCAGCGCGTCCAGCGCCGGGCCCAGCTTCACGGCCTCGTCGATCTTGGACAGCACCACGCCGCGGCAGGCCTTGGCCTGGTAGCTCAGCATCACGTCCTCGATGGTTTCGCCCTGCGCGCTGGCATTGAGCACCAGCAGCTTCTGGATCGCGCGGTGGCCCACCATGTCCAGCAGCTCGCGGGTGCGGCTGTCGCGCTGGGCCATGCCGGCGGTGTCGATCAGCACCATCTTCTTGCCCGACAGCAGGTCCAGCAGGTCTTCCAGCGAAGCGCGGTCGTGGGCGGTGTGCACCGGCACGCCCAGGATGCGGCCATAGGTGCGCAGCTGTTCATGGGCGCCCACTCGGTAGGCGTCGAGCGTGATCAGGCCCAGGTGGCCGGCGCCATGCTTGGTGGCAAAGGCAGCGGCGATCTTGGCGGTGCTGGTGGTCTTGCCCACGCCGGTGGAACCGATGAGCGCATACACGCCGCCGGCATCTTCCAGCGCCGGCTCATGCTCGGCGGCCAGCAGGTTGCGCTCCAGCACGCTGGCGGCCCAGCTGGTCTCGTCCAGCGCATCGGCGGGCAGGCCATCGGCCAGCTTGCGGATCAAGGCGGGCGAGAAGCCGCAGTCCAGCAGCTTCTGCGTCAGGTTGGCCTGGCGCGGGTTGCGCTGCATGCGCTCCATGAAGGCCAGCGCGCCGAAGCGCTCTTCGATCAGGCCCTTCATCGAGCGCAGCTCGCTCATCATCTCGTACTGGCTGTCGCGGGCGGCCGGCAGTTCGTCTTCCAGCGGCGCCTGCGCCTGGCGGATCTCGTCGCGCAGCACCGGCGGGCGGCGGCGCGGCGGCTCGGGGCGCGGCTCGATGTTGGGCAGCTCATGGCGCACGGTGCGGCCGGCGGGGCGGTCGCTGCGCGCGCTGCGCACCGGGGCCGGTGCCGGTTCGGCCGCCGGCTCGGGCTGCAGCTCGGCCTTGCGGCGCTTGAGCATGCGCTCGCGCACGTAGTCCTGGAAGGTGAGGGTGCTCATGCCCAGGCGGCCGACGTCGCGCTCCACCTCGGCGGCGGGCTCGCTGTCGATGCGCGGCTCGATGCGCTCGTCCAGGCGGCTGTCCAGCCGGCTGTCGACGCGGCCTTCACGGGCGGCGATGCGCTGCTCCAGGCGCGAGGTTTCGGCGCGGGCCATCTCGCGCAGGTCGCGGTGGTTGCGAGCCGCCGGGGCGGGCGCAGGTGCCGCCGCCGGGGCGCGCACGGTGCCGGCCTGGCTGGCTGCACGCTCGATCTGCTGCATGCCGTCCGGCGCCATCGCCAGCACCTCCACGCCTTCGGCGCAGGGGCGGGTGGACAGCACGACGGCGTCGTCACCGAAGGCCTGGCGCACCAGGTTCAGGGCGTCGCGCGAAGTGCGCCCCGTGAAGCGCTTGACGTTCATGCCGTGCCTCCAATGATCGAACCGATCCGGATCGTGTGGGTGTCAGGAATCTCGCTGTGCGCCAGCACCTTGAGCCGGGGCGCCGCGCGGCGCAGCAGCCGGGCCATCGGCGCGCGGATCAGGTCGGGCACCAGCAGGCAGGCCGGCACGCCCAGTTCTTCCTGCTGGCGCGAGGTGTCGGCCGCGCCGCGGGTGATGTTCTCGGCCACGCCGGGGTCCAGCGCGGCGCCGTGCGGCGAGGTCAGGGCCTGGGTGACCAGGCGCTCCAGTTCGGGGTCCAGCGCGATCACGTCCAGCTCGCGGGCGGCGCCGTAGATCTGCTGCACGATGGCCGGGGCCAGGTGCACGCGGATGCGGCGGGCCAGCTCGGTCGGGTCGGTGACCACCGCCGCATGCTCGGCCATGCATTCCACGATCGAGCGCATGTCCCGGATGTGGACGCCTTCTTCGAGCAGCAGTTGCAGGACCTTTTGCACAGTGGCGATTCCGACCATCTTGGGAATCACGTCCTCGATCAGCTTGGGAGCCAGCTTGGTGACGTGTTCGACCAGGTTTTGCACTTCAACGCGGCCCAGCAACTTGGCAGCGTGGACCTGCATCAAGTGTGAAAGATGGGTCGCCACGACGGTCGAGCAATCAACAACCGTAAATCCGGCCATTTGGGCCACCTCCCGCTGGCGCTCTTCGATCCATACCGCGGGCAGCCCGAAGGCCGGGTCGGTGGTCTTGGTGCCGATGAGTTGCTGGGTGGCGCCACCGGGGTTGATGGCCAGCAGCATCCCCGGAAAAGCCTCGGCTTCGCCGATCACGGCGCCGCGCAGCGACACCCGGTACATGCTGGGCTTGAGCTCCAGGTTGTCGCGGATGTGCACCGGCGGCGGCAGAAAGCCCACGTCCTGCGCGAACTTCTTGCGCACGCCCTTGATGCGGCCCAGCAGGTCGCCCTTGCGTTCCTTGTCCACCAGCGCAATCAGGCGGTAGCCCACTTCCAGGCTCAGCGTGTCCACCGGCACCAGGTCGTCCCAGCTGGCTTCCACGTTGGCGGGGGGCGCCTCCGCGCCCGGGCCCCCGGCAGCGCCCGGCGTGCCCGGCGCGGGCACGGGCGGCGCCTTGGCCTTCAGCTCGGCCTGGCGGGCCTTCCAGGCCAGGGCGCCGGTGGCCCCGGCGATCAGCAGGAACACCAGGTTGGGCATGCCGGGAATGACGCCGATCAGGCCGATGACGCCGGCGGTCAGCCCCAGCGAGGTGGGCGAGCCGAACACCTGCTTGCGCACCTGGGTGCCGATGTCGTTGTCCTTGCCCACGCGCGAGACCACCATGGCCGCCGCCACCGACACCAGCAGCGCCGGGATCTGCGCCACCAGCGCATCGCCCACCGCCAGCAGCACGTACGAATTGGCGGCTTCGCTGGCCGACAGGCCGTGCTGCACCACGCCGATGATGAAGCCGCCGATCAGGTTGATGAACAGGATCAGCAGGCCGGCCACGGCATCGCCGCGCACGTACTTGCTGGCACCGTCCATGGAGCCGAAGAAGTCGGCCTCTTCGCTGACTTCCGCGCGGCGCCGCTTGGCTTCGTCTTCGTTGATCAGGCCGGCATTGAGGTCGGCGTCGATGGCCATCTGCTTGCCGGGCATCGCGTCCAGCGCGAACCGTGCGCCCACCTCGGCGATGCGCTCGGCGCCCTTGGTCACCACGATGAAGTTGATGACCACCAGGATGGCGAAGACGATCAGGCCGACCGCGAAGTTGCCGCCGATCAGGAAGTGGCCGAAGGATTCGATCACCTTGCCCGCGGCGCCGGGGCCGGTGTGGCCTTCCATCAGCACCACGCGGGTGGAAGCCACGTTCAGCGACAGCCGCAGCAGCGTGGTGACCAGCAGCACCGAAGGAAAGGCCGAGAAGTCCAGCGGCCGCACCATGTTGGCGGCCACCATCATCACCATCAGCGCCATCGCGATGTTGAAGGTGAAGGCCACGTCGAGCACGAAGCCCGGCAGCGGCAGCACCATCATCGACAGCACGACCACGACGAACACGGGGCCCAGCAGGCCGCGCACCACGCCGGCGTGGTCACCAAGGATGTTCTGCAGGCGGGCAAGGCTCGGGTTCATGGCCGGCGATTGTTCCGGCCGGCCCGAAAACTTGAGCCCGAAAAAGCGGAAGAAAGCCGCCGTTTAACCGCCCCTGCGGCGCCGGCGGTGGCGCCGCCGACAGCCGCGCCTTTTCAGCGGCGGCGCGGGCCGCTCTGGTAGGCCGGGTTTTGCGGGTCCAGCTCGGGCGGCACCGGCAGCTCGGGCAGGTCGCCCGGCTCCGGCGCCTCGCCGGCCATGGCCGCGCGCAGCTGGTACACGTAGGCCAGCACCTGGGCCACGGCCGAGAACAGTGCCGCCGGAATCTCGCGCTCCAGCTCGGCATGCTGGTACAGCGCCCGTGCCAGCGGCGGCGCCTGCAGCACCGGCACCTTGGATTCGCGCGCGATGTCGCGGATGCGCAGGGCCAGCAGGTCGGCTCCCTTGGCCACCACGCGCGGCGCGCCCATCTTCTTGTCGTCGTACTGCAGCGCCACCGCGTAGTGGGTCGGGTTCATCACCACCAGGTCGGCGTTGGGCACCGCGGCCAGCATGCGCTTGCGGGCCATCTCGCGCATCTTGACCTTGATCTTCTGCTTGACCTCCTGGTTGCCTTCGGCTTCCTTGTGCTCGTCCTTGACGTCCTGGAAGCTCATCTTCAGCTCGTTGGCCAGCTTCCAGCGCTGGTAGGGCACGTCGATGGCGGCAAACAGCGCCAGCGTCACCACCACCTGGATCAGCCCGCTGAGCGAGGCGCTGACCGCCTGCTGCAGCGCCGCCGGCAGCGGCATGGCCAGCGTGGCGGCAAAGGCCTCGATGCGCGACTGCAGGTACAACGCGCCCACGGTGCCCAGCACCGCGGCCAGCATCACCGACTTGAGCGCCTGCACCAGGTTGCCCTTGGAAAAGAGGCGGGTCACGCCCGTCAGCGGATTGAGCTTGTCGAACTTGGGCGACAGCGCCTGGGTGGTGAAGTTCCAGCCGCCCGACAGGCAGGCACTGGCCACGCCCACCAGCGACATCACCAGGCCCATGGGCACGATGACCATCAGCATCTGCATCCCCAGCGCCGCAGCGCGTTCGCCCATCAGCCGGGGGTTCTGCAGCATGGCGTGGTCGAAGCGCAGGCCCTGCATCAGGATCTTCTGCATCCACTGGCCGATGTCGGGCGCCCACTTGACCAGCAGCCAGCCGCCGATGGCGATGGCCGCGAAATGCCCGAGGTCGACCGAGCGCGCCACCTGCCCCTGTTCACGGGCCTTGGCCAGTTTCCTGGCACTGGCGGGTAAGTTCTTGTCCTGGGCTGAGTCGGCCATGTCGCGGCTCTATCGGAAGACCACCATGCTGCCTGCACGCCGGCCGGGCCATGCGCGGATAAGCGGGCCAAAAGCGCGGCAGCGCCCGTGCGCCGCTGCGCCGCTGCTCCGCTCAGCGCGGCTTGTTGCGCGCCGGTGGCGCCGCGGGCAGTTCGGCCGCGGGCACGTGGTGGGTCAGCAGGTCCCACACCAGCTCGTCGTCCATGCTGAAACTGCAGATCAAGGTGTTGCCGCTGGCTGCGCGGCTGAGCTGCGTCGGCGTCATCTGCTCGATCACCTGCGCGGCATTGCTGCTCAGGCCCAGCCGCTGCAGCGCGGCGGGCCGGTCGGCCCGCAGCAGCGCCTGCGCGAGCATCAGGTAGGCGACGTTGGCTTCGCGGATCTCCGCAAGGATCTGGCTGCTGGTCATGGGCTACGGCACCGCGATGAGGGACCAGCCACTGTAGGAGCGGTGGCCGCGGGCGGGCATCCGCCGCTGCGCCATGCGCGCTGTCGCGCTTGTTCCGCCCGGCGTGTCGGCGTGTTTCCTACACGTCGGCCGCCGGGGTCTTCAGGCCGAGACGTCCACCCGTGCGCCCACGGGCGGGCGCGGGCCGCCGTAGCCAGCCGCCGCGGCCGACTGGCGCGCGCGCTCGGCCGCGTCCACGGCATGGGCGGGCGGCTGGGCCGGCACGGTGGCCTTGCAGGCGGCGCAGGTGCAGCCCGAGCCGTGCTTGGACCCCAGCCCGAAGCCGATGCTGAAGGGCAGCTCGATGGGCGGCGGTGGGGGCGCCGGGGCGGGCGTTGGTGCTTCGGTCCGCGGCACGTGGCCGGCTTCGGGGGGGCCATCGCCGGCGCTGGCGATGGGCGCCGTCGGCGCGCCAGCGGCAGCGCCCGCGCGGGCAGGGGCCGGCGCAGGTGCGGGTGTGGGGGTCTTCAGCGTGGCAACGCTGGCGGCAGTGGGCGAGATGGGATTCATGGTCACCCCAGGAAGATCTGATCCTGAGGTGAACTACGGCATCTTTTCGCCGGTCTTGAGCCGGCCGGGCGCCCAAAGTGCGCCCGTCTGTGTCAGAAGCCCAGGCTGGCGAGCAGGTCGTCGACTTCGCTCTGGTCCTGCACGATGTCGGTCCGGCCTTCGGGGTTGACCACCGGGCCATTGAGGATGGCGGTTTCCACCTTCTGTGCCTGCTCGGGCGGGGCGGCTTGCACCAGCAGCTTGACCAGGCTGGATTCCAGTTCGGTGGCCAGCGACACCACCTTGGCCACCACCTGGCCGGTCAGGTCGTGGAAGTCCTGGGCCAGCATGATGTCGGTCAGGTGCTGGTCGATGCGGGCGGTGGCGCGTTCCACCTCGCCCACGAAGTTCATCACCGAGCCCGAGGCCACGGCGCGCACCGGGTCGGCCACGATGGCGGCCGCGATCGCGCGCGTCTGCTCGCTGATGGTGTGGTGTTCCACCTTGGCGCTGTCGACCGAGTTCAGCACCTTGTCGGCGGCGGCGGCCGTCTTCTGGGCGATGTAGCTCAGGCGGCTGCGCGCATCGGGCAGGCCGTCGGCGGCGTCCTTGAGCTTGGGCATCACGCCCAGCTGGTGCAGCGTGTCGTGCAGCTGGCGGGTGATGGTGCCCAGCTGCTGGAAGATCTCCGGCGAAGCTTGAGCGGCCATTTGCGGTGCCAAGGCGGCGATGTCATCCATCTTCATCGTGTACTCCTTGGCGTTCAGGCCGTGGCTGCCAGTTTCTGCATGATCTTCTGGACCTTCTCTTCCAGCGTCGCCTTGGTGAAAGGCTTGACGATGTAGCCGGCGGCGCCCGACTGGGCGGCCAGCACGATGTCTTCCTTGCGGGCTTCGGCCGTCACCATCAGCACCGGCAGGTGCTTGAGCGAGTCGTCGGCCTTGACGGCCTTGAGCAGCTCGAAGCCGTTCATGTTCGGCATGTTGATGTCGGAGACGACGAAGTCGAACTTCTGGGCTTTGAGCATCTGCAGCGCGATCGCGCCGTCTTCGGCTTCGTCCGCGTTGTTGCAACCCATTTCCTTGAGCAGGCCCCGCACGATGCGGCGCATGGTCGAGAAGTCGTCGACGATGAGAAATTTGAGATCGGTGGTGCTGCTCATGGGAGGGCTTCCTCTCGGGGATGAGGCTTTATCGGAGATTGACGAGGGGACTTGAGGCGGGCCGGATCGACGGCACGCCGGTGGCTTCCGCCACCTCGGGCGCGGTACGGAATACGCGGTCTTCGGCATCACGGTTCATGACGATGATGCTGATGCGGCGGTTCTGTGGGTTCAGCGGTTCGTCGTTGACGAACAGCGTGCTGGAGGCCAGGCCCTGCACCCGCAGGATGCGGTGGTCGGGCAGGCCGCCGGCGATGAGTTCTCGGCGTGAGGCATTGGCGCGGTCGGCCGACAGCTCCCAGTTGCTGTAGCCGCGCTCACCGCCTGAAAAGGCGTGGGCATCGGTATGGCCCTCCAGCGTCAGCCGGTTGGGCACCTCGGCCAGCACGTTGCCGATTTCGCGCAGCAGCTCGCGCATGTAGGGCTGCACCTCGGCACTGCCGCTGGCAAACATCGGCCGGTTCTGCTCGTCGACGATCTGGATGCGCAGGCCGTCGCGGGTCATGTCCAGCCGTATCTGGCTGGCCAGCGGCGAGAGCTTGGCGCTGGCGGCGATCTTCTGCTCGACCTTCTGCTTGAGTTCTTCTAGCTTGGCGCGCTCGGCACGCTGCTGCTCTTCCTTCAGGGCCTGCAGGTTCACCGTGGCCTTGGGCGCCTGGATGTCGCCGCGCTTGACCTGGCCGGTGGTGCGCGTCAGGTCCTGGCCGCCGCCCTTGAGCACGTGCGAAGAATCGCCCGAGCCCGAGCCGCCGGCCAGCAGCGCCACCTTCAGCGGCGATTGAAAGTAGTCGGCAATGCCCTTCTTGTCGCCTTCGGTGGTGGAGCCCAGCAGCCACATCAGCAGGAAGAACGCCATCATCGCCGTCACGAAGTCGGCATAAGCGATCTTCCAGGCGCCGCCATGGTGACCATGGCCGCCCTTCTTGATCTTCTTGACGATGATCGGCT
>NZ_CAXFDV010000333.1:0-4528 GCF_964001545.1 uncultured Aquincola sp. | reverse complement strand
CGGCCCACCAGCGCATCGGGCGGCAGCAGGTCGAACAGGTGCTTGAAGAGGCCGGTGTACGAGCCCTTGTAGACCGGGGTCACCGCCACCAGCAGGTCGGCGCTGACGATGGCGCGCAGCGCGGCGGCGGCTTCGTCGGGCAGGCCTTGCGGCGTCAGCGCCGGGCCGATCTGCGGCGCCAGCTTCCAGATCTCCACCGTCTGCACGGTGACGGGCAGGGCGGCCGACAGGCCGTCCGCGATGGCCTGGGCCAGCACCTTGGTGCGGGAACGTTCACCGGTATTGCCGATGACGACGGTGATGCGGTGGGGTGTAGTCATAAGGGCGCAAGGCTAGGCAGCCTGCGGCCCGCGGCCAACGAAGCTTTCGTCAGACCCTTCCTCGCGCAGCGTGTTTGGGCGAGCCGATACGCGCTGGCCGCATGTCAAGCTGCAAAAGCCTTCGTTGGCCGACTAAGCGCCGCGGCCTACGCTGAGCTTCATTCTCTGCGCCCTGCAGCTTGAAGGAAGCCCATGAGCATCAACGCCATCAACGTGCGCAACCAGTTCCGCGGCAAGGTCCGCGAGGTGATCGAAGGCCCGGTCGTGTCCGAAGTGGACGTGGAAACGGCCGGGGGTCTGATCGTCACCTCGGTCATCACCACCCGTTCGGTCAAGGAGCTGGGCATCGTGCCCGGCAAGGAAGTGATCGCGCTGGTGAAGTCGACCGAGGTGTCGATCGCCACGCTGTAAGGAGCGCAGCGATGGTGCCCGCCTTCGTCAGCCGCCATCCGCGCAGCGCGCCGCGGCTGCTCATCGTGCCAGGCCTGCATGACAGCGGCCCGGCGCACTGGCAAAGCTGGTTGCAGCAGGGCGACCGCCGCGCGGTGCGCGTGGTGCAGCGCGACTGGACACTGCCCGACCTGGACCGCTGGGCCTCGCGCATCGACAGCACGATCGAGCGGGCCGGTGCGGGCCCGTGGATCGCGGTGGCGCACAGCTTCGGTTGCCTGGCGGTGGCGCGGCACCTGGCGCAGCAGCCCGATTCGCCGATCGCCGCCGCGCTGCTGGTGGCGCCGGCCGACCCCGACAAGTTCGGCGTGGCGGCGCTGCTGCCCACCCAGCCGCTCGAGGTGCCCAGCACGATGGTGATCAGCGACACCGACCCGTGGATGGCCGCCAGCCACGCACGCCGCCTGGCGCAGCGCTGGGGCAGCTCCACCATCCACCTCGGCAATGCCGGGCACATCAACACCGAGGCGGGTTTCGGCCCGCTGCCGCTGGCCCGCCGCTGGGTGACCACCATGAGCCAGCGGCTGGAACGCACCCACCGCCCCGACCGCGCGGCCTTTGCCGAATGGTCGTTCGCACTTTGAGAAGGAGCCCCCATGCCCACCTTGAGACTTGGCGACACCGCCCCCGACTTCGAGCAGGCTTCCAGCGCCGGCCCCATCCGCTTCCATGAGTGGCTGGGCGACAGCTGGGGCGTGCTGTTTTCGCACCCCGCCGACTTCACGCCGGTGTGCACCACCGAGCTGGGCCTGACGGCCAAGCTGAAGGACGAGTTCGCCAAGCGCAACGTCAAGGTGATCGCGCTGTCGGTCGACCCGGTGGACAAGCATGGCCAGTGGATCGAGGACATCAACCGCACGCAGCACACGCAGGTGGGTTTCCCGATCATCGCGGATGCCGACCGCAAGGTCAGCGAGCTGTACGACCTGATCCACCCCAACGCCAGCACCACGGCCACGGTGCGTTCGCTCTTCGTCATCGACCCGGCCAAGAAGGTGCGGCTGATCATCACCTACCCCGCCAGCACCGGCCGCAACTTCGACGAGATCCTGCGGGTGATCGATTCGCTGCAGCTGACCGACCACCACAGCGTGGCCACGCCCGGCAACTGGCGGCAGGGCGATGACGTGGTGATCGTGCCTTCGCTGCAAGACCCTGAAGTGATCGCCCAGAAGTTCCCGAAGGGCTATACCGCGGTGACGCCCTACCTGCGGCTCACGCCGCAACCTGAGGCGTCCATCAAGCGCTGATCAGCCGCCCGCTTCTTCCAGCGCCCGCCGCGTGGCGGGCCGCTGGGCGATCAGCGCATGGTGGGCCATCAGCCGCGGGAAGGCCTGCACCTCCACGCCGTCGCCTGCCAGCCAGCCGCTGATGGTGAACAGGTAGGCATCGGCCACGCTGTAGCACGCGCCCAGCACGTAAGGGCCTTGCTCGGCCGTGGCGGCCAGCTGCGCTTCGAGTTGCTGGGCGCAGGCGGTCATCGTCTGCGGCACCTTGGCCTTCATGGCCTCGATGGCGGCCGCATCGTCGGCCCAGCGTGAACCGCGGCGCTTGTGCGCATGCGCCACGTGCACGGTGGAAGCCAGGTAGGACGCCAGTTCGTTGATGCGGGCCAGCGCAAAGGCGTCGTCCAGCGGCGCCAGGCCGGCCTGCGGATGGCTTTGCGCGACGAACAGCAGCAGCGCCGGCACTTCGGTGAGCACGCCTTGAGGCGTGGCCAACGCGGGCACGCGGCCCTTGGGGTTGAGGGCCAGGTACTCCGGGCTTTGCTGCTGCTGTTGCGTGAAGTCCAGCTGCACCAGCTTGAAGGGCGCCTGCGCTTCATGCAGCGCGATGTGCACCGCCTGGGCGCAGGTGCCGGGCGCGGTGTAGAAGGTCCAGCCGGTGGTGTCAGGGGTGAGGGTGCTCATGGCGGGGTGCTCCAGGTGACAACGGGCCGCGCACCGGCGCGGCAGCGGCGCCGATCTTGGCATGGGCGGGGGCCGGCGTATCGGCGCCGGCATCGGCCTCGGCATCCACCAGCAGGCCGTGGCGCTTGAGCAGGGTGCGCAAGGTGTTGCGCGTCACGCCCAGCAGTCGGGCGCTGCGTACCTGGTTCTCGTTGCAGGCTTCATAGGCGCAGCGCACCAGCGTGGCTTCCACCAGCGGGTACAGCGCGTCGGTGCGTTCGGCCAGCAAGGTGTCGAACAGCGCGGCCAGGCGTTCTTGCGCGTCGGGCGGTGCATCCAGCGGCAGCGGCGCCGGCCGTTCCGGCGCCAGCGCATGGCCCACCAGCCGCAGGTCTTCGCGGCGCACCAGGCCGTCGCGGCAGACGATGAGTGCGAAGTGCACCACGTTCTCCAGCTCGCGGATGTTGCCCGGCCAGGCATGTTGCAGCAGCGCGGCCTGCGCCTCGGGCGCCAGGCGCGCATGGGCCAGGCCCAGCTTGGGGCCGTACACGCCGATGAAGTGGCGCGCCAGCGGCAGGATGTCGCCGGGCCGTTCGCGCAGCGGCGGCAGCGCCAGCGGCGCCACGTTCAGGCGGTAGTACAGGTCGGCGCGAAAGTGCTGTGCCTGCACCGCGCGCTGCAGGTCGACGTTGGTGGCGGCCACCAGCCGCACGTCCAGCGCCACCGGCCGGCGCGCGCCCAGGCGCACCACCTGCCGTTCCTGCAGCACGCGCAGCAGCTTGACCTGCAGCGCCAGCGGCAGGTCGCCGATCTCGTCGAGGAACAGCGTGCCGCCGTTGGCGGCCTCGAACCAGCCGGCGCGCGCACCGGTGGCGCCGGTGTAGGCGCCGGCTTCATGGCCAAACAGCTCGGCATCGATCAGCTGTTCGCTGAAGGCGCCGCAGTTCACCGCCACGAAGGGGCCGCTGCGGCCGCTGAGTTGGTGCACATGGCGCGCCACCAGCTCCTTGCCGGTGCCGGTTTCTCCGGCCAGCAGCACCGTGGCTTCGGTGCGCGCCAGGCGCTCGATCTGCTGCAGCAGCGCCAGCGATCGCGGGTCGTGGAACAAGAGAGCCTTGGCGCGGATGCTCAGGGCCAGGGCCGGGGAGTCGGGCAGGGTCAGCAGATGGGCGGTCACGGCAGGCAGCCTACGGGCCGGCCTGCCGCCCGCGAACGAAGCGCTGCGGCTATGCAAACGCGTCTGCCGCATATCGCGGCGGTGGCGCCCCTTGTTACAGCCGGCGCATATCCAAAGACGAATCGCTTCCTTGGCGGCGGCGAGGGCGCTGCTTAGGCTGGCGTTGCCGTCTATCGCCACCCGAACAGGAGTCGTTGTCATGTCTGCCGTCCTCGAAGAAGTTGTCCTCCACCCCGCCTTGCAGGAAGCGCAGGCGCAGGCTGCCGAACTCGGCCTGCCGTTCGCGGGCAGCGTCAGTCCGCAGCAGGCCTGGGCGCTGCATCAGGCCGGCCAGGCCCGCATCGTCGACGTGCGCACCGCCGAGGAGCGCAAGTTCGTCGGCCAGGTGCCCGGTACCTTGCACGTGGCCTGGGCCACCGGCACCGCGCTCACCCGCAACCCGCGCTTCGTGCGCGAGCTGGAAGCCAAGGTGGGCCGCCACGACCCGGTGCTGCTGCTGTGCCGCAGCGGCAAGCGGTCAGCGCTGGCGGCCGAGGCCGCAGCGAAGGCCGGCTTCACCCGCGTGTTCAACATCCGTGAAGGCTTTGAAGGCGAACTCAATGACGCGCAGCAGCGCGGCACTGCCGATGGCTGGCGCTACCAGGGGCTGCCGTGGCAACAGGACTGAACGACGAGCCGTCACCCGGCGCGCT
>NZ_CAXFDV010000332.1:0-2081 GCF_964001545.1 uncultured Aquincola sp. | reverse complement strand
CCGGCCGCAGCAACTTGAAGCGCGTGTACAACGAGCTGGGCGGCAAGTCGGCTTTCCTCGTGTTCCCCGACGTGGCCGACGTGGGCCGCGCGGCCCGCACGCTGGCCGGCAGCATCTTCTTCAACCAGGGCGAAAGCTGCAATGCGCCTTCGCGCGTGCTGGTGCACGAGAGCATCGCCGATGACTTCGTCAAGACCGTGGCCGCCGAAGCGCCCGGCTGGCAGCCCGGCCATCCGCTGGACGCTGCCACACAGATGGGCGCGCTGGTGGACGAAGGCCAGCTGCGCACCGTGCTCGGCTACATCGAAGCCGGTCAGGCCGAAGGCGCACGGCTGGTGACAGGCGGCCAGCAGGCGCGTGCCGAGACCGGCGGCTACTACGTGCAGCCCACGGTGTTCGACGGTGTGGCCAACGGCATGAAGATCGCGCGTGAAGAGATCTTCGGCCCGGTGGTCTCGGTCATCCGCTTCCGCGACGAAGCCGAGGCCATTGCGCTGGCCAACGACAGCGCCTACGGCCTGCAGGCCAGCGTGTGGAGCGACAACGTGCACCGCGCCCACCGCGTGGCCCGTGCGCTGCGCGCTGGCACCGTGCACGTGAACCAGTACGACGAAGACGACATCACCGTGCCTTTCGGCGGCTACAAGCAAAGCGGCAACGGGCGCGACAAGAGCCTGCATGCGCTGGACAAGTACACCGAGCTCAAGACCACCTGGCTGCGCATCGACCCTTGAGCACCTTGCCCACCGAACTGCAGGCCCAGGGCGTGCACACGCTGCTGGTGCAGTTCACCGACCTGCATGGCGTCGCCAAGGGCAAGCTGCTGCCGCTGCACCAGTTGCAGGCTGCGGTGATGCCCGGCGCTGGCTTTTCCGGCCCGTCGATCGCCGGCACCGGCCTGCCCCGCACCGGCCCGCGCAGCGAATACTGGGCACGCGCCGACCTGGCCACGCTGCGCGCCCTGCCCTGGATGCCCGGCGTCGCCCATGTGGTGGCCGATGGCTTCGTGGACGGAGAGCCGTTCGAGGCCTGCCCGCGCCAGGTGCTGCGCCGTGCGCTGGCCCGGCTGGCCGCCCATGGCCTGCAGATGCAGGTGGGCATCGAACCCGAGTTCTTCCTGCTGCGCCAGGTCGAGGGCCGCTGGCAGCCGGTGGACGAGCGCGACCGGCTGGACAAGCCTTCCTACGACCTGAAGAGCCTGCCGCGGCAGCTGCCCTTCCTGCATGCGCTGCGGCAGGCGCTGGAAGCCGCCGGCCTGCAGGTGCTGCAGCTGGACCATGAAGACGCGCATGGCCAGTACGAGGTCAACTTCCTGCATGCCGACCCGCTGTGCAGCGCCGACCGGCTGATGCTGTTCAAGCAGGCCGCCCACACGCTGGCCGAGCAGCAGGGCGCTGTGTTCTCGATGATGCCCAAGCCCTTTGCCGACCAGCCGGGCAGCGGCCTGCATTGCCATGTCTCGCTGCAGGCGGCCGATGGCCAGCCGGTGGCGCCGGCCCTGCTGCAGCGCTTCATTGCCGGTGTGCTGGCGCACAGCCATGCCTTGTGCGCGCTGGCGGCGCCCACGGTCAACTCGTACAAGCGGCTGACGGTGGGGCCGTCGATCACCGGTACCACCTGGGCGCCAGCCTTCGTGGCCCATGGCCCGAACAATCGCACGGCGCTGGTGCGCACCCTGCCCGGCCGCTTCGAATGGCGGCTGCCCGATGCCTCGGCCAACCCTTACCTGGCGCTGGCCACGATGATCGCGGCCGGCGTGGACGGCATCGAGCGCGAGATGACCCCACCGCCGGCGTGCGAGCTGGACCTGTTCACGCTGCCGGCGGCAGACCGTGAGCGCCTGGGCATCGGCCTGCTGCCCCAAAGCCTGGCAGAAGCGGTGGCCGCGTTGCAGGCCGACGCCGTGGTGCAGGCCGCGCTGGGCCCGGTGCTGGCGGGTGAGTTCATCGCCGCCAAGCAGGCCGAGTGGCTGGCCTATGCGCGCCATGTGAGTGACTGGGAGTGGACAAGGTACGCTAGCGCGTTCTGAAGCCCCCTGCCCCCGTTTTGACCGCCATCGCCACACAGCACCGCCCCGTCTG
>NZ_CAXFDV010000331.1:0-3361 GCF_964001545.1 uncultured Aquincola sp. | reverse complement strand
GTTCCAGACGAACTCGTGCGACACGTCGCCGGCTTGCTCGATGGCGCGCGCGCGCAGGTTGTCGGCGGCGAGTTCCAGGTCGTCGTCGTCGCCCCAGGCCACAGACGCGCCGTGCTCGCCGACTTTTGCGCCATTGAAAACGCTGGGCTGCTTGAGTCGCTTCAGCGATGCGGTCCGCTGGATCACGTCTGCGAGATCGACTTCGTACTGTTCGCCATCCGCGTAACGCAGTGCCAACGTGGCGGGCGCCTTGGGCAGTACGCCTACGAGCGTGAAGTGCTTGGGTCTCATGGATTCAACTCCTTCCACTTGGCTGCGAGCAGGGGCGTGTGCTGGCCGGCCCATGCCAGTGCCTCTTTCAATGCCCCGCGATTGACGGCTCCCCAGATCACCTCCAACGAGGCGAGGGCCACCCAGGCCTCCGCCCCGTCAGACGCCAGCACATGGAAGTGCGGCGGGTTGTGATCACCGGCATACATCGTGATCTTCGACTTCTGCAATCGAATCACCGTAGGCATGGCGAATCATAGTGCAACGATTGCACCGGAAGAGGCGTTGGGCTTCTTAGCGGAGGCTGCACAAGCCGGATAGGAGAAAATCTCTAGATGAGTGATCCCACCTTATTGAGCGTGCCCGCGGCTGCGCCGTCCGCCCCCGCCCCCAAGATCGGCTTCGTCAGCCTGGGCTGCCCCAAGGCGCTCACCGATTCCGAGCTCATCCTCACGCAGCTGCGTGCCGAGGGCTATGACACCAGCAAGACCTTCGCCGGCGCCGACCTGGTGATCGTCAACACCTGCGGCTTCATCGACGACGCGGTCAAGGAAAGCCTGGACACCATCGGCGAGGCGCTGGCCGACAACGGCAAGGTCATCGTCACCGGCTGCCTGGGCGCCAAGGCCGGCGCCGATGGCGGCAACCTGGTGCGCGAGGTGCACCCCAAGGTGCTGGCCGTCACCGGCCCGCATGCCACGCAGGAGGTGATGGACGCGGTGCACATCCACGTGCCCAAGCCGCACGACCCCTTCATCGACCTGGTGCCGCCGCAGGGCATCAAGCTCACGCCCAGGCACTACGCCTACCTGAAGATCAGCGAAGGCTGCAACCACCGCTGCACCTTCTGCATCATCCCCAGCATGCGCGGCGACCTGGTCAGCCGCCCGGTGGGCGATGTGCTGAGCGAGGCCAAGGCGCTGTTCGAGGCCGGCGTCAAGGAGCTGCTGGTCGTCAGCCAGGACACCAGCGCCTATGGCGTGGACGTCAAGTACCGCACCGGCTTCTGGGACGGCAAGCCGGTCAAGACCCGCATGCTCGACCTGTGCGAGAAGTTGGGCGAGCTGGCCGCGCAGCACGGCGCCTGGGTGCGCCTGCACTACGTGTACCCGTACCCGCATGTGGACGAGGTGCTGCCGCTGATGGCGGCCGGCCGCATCCTGCCGTACCTGGATGTGCCGTTCCAGCATTCGCACCCCGACGTGCTCAAGCGCATGAAGCGCCCGGCCAGCGGTGAGCGCAACCTGGAACGCATCGCCCGCTGGCGCGAGATCTGCCCCGAGCTGGTGGTGCGCAGCACCTTCATCGCGGGCTTTCCGGGCGAGACGGAAGAAGAGTTCGCGCACCTGCTGAACTTCGTGCAGGAAGCCGGCATCGACCGCGCCGGCTGCTTCGCCTATTCGCCGGTGGAAGGTGCCACCGCCAACGAGATTGCCAACCCGGTGCCGGCCGAAGTACGTGAAGAGCGCCGCTCGCGCTTCATGGCGGTGGCCGAGCAGGTCTCGGCCCGGCGGCTGCAGCGCCGCGTGGGCGCCACCATGCAGGTGCTGGTGGACAGCGCGCCTGCGCTGGGCCGCAAGGGCGGCGTGGGCCGCAGCTATGCCGATGCGCCCGAGATCGACGGCACCGTGCGCCTGCTGCCGCCGCAAAAGGCCAGCAAGACGCTGAAGGTGGGTGAGTTCACCAAGGCCCGCATCATCGCGGCCGAGGGCCACGACCTGATCGCGATGCCGATCTGACCGACGAACGCAGGACGCCCACCGCCATGACCGACCGCCAGGACGACACCGCCGACGACGTGACCCGCCGTGCCACCGGCCTGATCCACCACCCGTACCAGCCGCCCACGGCTTTTGCGGCGCCGATGGCCGGCGTGTTCAAGGCCTCCACCGTGTACTTCGAGAACACGGCGGCCATGCGCAGCAGCCGCTGGATCGACAAGTCGGCCTACACCTATGGCCTGCACGGCACGCCCACCACGTTTTTGCTGGAAGAGCGGCTGGCCACGCTGGAAGGTGGCACCCATGCGCTGCTGGTGCCCAGCGGCCTGGCGGCCATCACGCTGGTGGACATCGCGCTGCTGAAGGCCGGTGACCATGTGCTGCTGCCCGACAACGGCTACGGCCCCGGCACCCGCTTTGCGCGGGAAGACCTGGCGCGCTGGGGCATCACCATGGGCTTGTACGACGCGATGGACCCGGCCTCATTGGCTGCGGCCATCACGCCCGCCACCAGGCTGGTGTGGACCGAGGCGCCGGGTTCGGTGACGCTGGAATTCCCCGACCTGCCGGCGCTGGTGCGCACCGTGCGCGAACACGCGCCGCAGGCCCGGGTGGCGCTGGACAACACCTGGGGCGCCGGCCTGGCCTTCGATGCCTTTGCCGATGCAGGTGTGGACCTGACCATCCATGCGCTGACCAAATACCCCTCGGGCGGCGGCGACGTGTTGATGGGCTCGGTGGTGTACCGCGATGCCGGCCTGCATGCCAAGCTGGCCTGGGCGCGTGCGCGGCTGGGGCTGGGCGTGGGCGTCAACGACGTGGAAGCGATCCTGCGCTCGCTGCCGTCGATGCCGCTGCGTTATGCCGCGCAGGATGCCGCGGGCCGGGCCTTTGCGCAGTGGTGCCAGAGCCGGGCCGAGTTCAAGCGGGTGCTGCACCCGGCGCTGGCCGACTCACCCGGCCATGCGCACTGGCAGGCCTTGTGCCGCGCTGCCGCCGGCCTGGTGACGGTGGAGTTCGATGAGCGCTACAGCCCGGCGCAGGTCGACGCCTTCGTGGATGCGCTTCAGCGCTTCAAGATCGGCTGGTCGTGGGGCGGCCCGGTGAGCCTGGCCGTGCCTTACCAGGCGGCCGAGATGCGCAGCCTGCCGACGCCCTACACAGGCACGCTGGTGCGCTTTTGCCTGGGGCTGGAGGCGCTGGACGACCTGACGGCCGACGTGGCCCAGGCGCTGGCGGCGCTGGGCCGCTGAAGGAGAAGAGGTCAGGCCTTCGATGAGACCTTGTGTCTCATCAGCCGGCCCTTCTCGCGTTCCCAGTCGCGCTTTTTCTCGGTGTTGCGCTTGTCGTGCTCGGCCTTGCCCTTGGCC
>NZ_CAXFDV010000330.1:0-6215 GCF_964001545.1 uncultured Aquincola sp. | reverse complement strand
AGCCGCCAGCAGCAGCGTGGATCTGAACTTCATGTTCGCTCCCCTCAACGTCGCCAATTGGCAAGGCTTGCAGTCTGTGCCTGCGGGGCAGCAGGCGACATCCTATGAACTTGGGGGCCCATGCCGGTGCGGCGCCGGCATTGGCAGCCGGCCGCCGCCGCGCCCACAATGCCACGTCCGGCGTGCCGGACCTGTGAGGGTGCCGACCGCCATGCCAGAGCTCGTGTTCGATCGATTCGTGCTGGACACCGACCAGCGTCTGCTGCTGCATGAGCAGCAGGCGGTGGAGCTGCAGCCGCTGGTGTTCGACCTGCTGACCTTCCTGGCGCGCCGGCCGCGCAAGGTGATCTCCAAGGCCGAGCTGCTGCCGGCCGTGTGGCGCAGCAGCTTCGTCACCGACAGCGTGGTGGCCCGCGCGGTGATGAAGGCGCGCCGTGCGCTGCTGGACGATGCCCAGGAGCCGCGGCTGCTGCGCACCGTGCCGCGCGTGGGCTACCTGCTGGACGCCGACGTGCTGGAGCGGCCCGGCCGCGCCGCCCGCCCGCCCGCGGTGCCCGCCGCCATCGCAGGGCAGGGCGCCGCCCGCGCCCGCTTGGCGCTGTTGCCGGTGGAAGACCTGACCGCCAACCCCGCGCTGCGCTGGGTGTCGCAAGGGCTGATGGGCCTGCTGCACCAGTGGCTGCAGGCCACCGGCCACTTCAGCCTGGCGCCGCTGGCCGAGGTGCAGACGGTGTGCGCGCGGCTGGCACCGGCCGACGACGCGATGGCCGCGCTGTGCACCAGCCTGGGCGCGGCGCAGGCGCTGCGCTGCCAGCTGGCCTGGGCCGATGACGGCTTTTGCCTGCGTGCCTGGCGCGGCAGCCAGGCGCCCGGCCAGCCGGTGTTCGAGGCGCACGGCGACGACGTGATCCAGCTGACCCGCCGGCTGGCCGACCAGCTCGACCCGGCGCCGGCCCCGGCATCCACGCCCGCACCCACACCCACGCCAACCCCCCACCCCGCGCCGCCCGACAGCTTCTGGCAGCAGCAGCTGGCGATGGTGGTGGACATGCAGCAGTCCGGCCAGGTGGTGCAGGCGCTGGCGCTGCTGGAAACCACCCGGCCCCACGTGCCCGCCACCGACCCATTGACGCTGCTGCATGCGCAGCTGCTGCACCAGTGCAACCGCCCCGACGATGCCTGCCAGGTGCTGGACGCGGCGCTGGCCGCCACCGATCCGCCGCTGCCCGAGCTGATGCGGGTGTCGATGCTGGCCCTGCGCGGCCAGTGCGACTTCGACGCCGACCGCCTGGCCGCCGCCCGCCAGCACCTGGAAGCGGCGCTGGCGCTGTCGGCCCGGGTGCCCGAGGCGGTGGCCCTGCGGCCCGAGCTGCTGGGCCGCACCGCCCGCGTGGCCGGCCGCCAGACCGACACCGTGGCCGCGCTGCAGCTGGCCGAAGCCGCGGTGGAAGAAGCCACGCAGCTGGGCCAGTTGCACATGCAGGCCCGCGCCTGGCTGGTGCTCACCGCGCTGCTGCGCGCGGTCGACCAGCCGCAGCGTGCCGGCCAGGCGCTGGCGCAGGCCATCGACCTGGCCGAGCGCTCGGGCGTGGCCGAGTACCAGGCGCGGGCCTTCCGCTCGCAGGCGGCGCTGCTGGACTACCAGCGCCGCCACCGCGCCGCGCTGGACGCGGTGCGCCGCAGCCTCGCGCTGTGGCTGCGCAGCCCCGACCGTTCGGGCCAGCAATGGACGCAGCTCTTCGAGCTGTGGATCCTGGTGCAGGCCTGCGAGCTGGACGAGGCGCGCCGGGTGGCCGCCGCCGTGGGCAGCCAGCCTGACCTGCTGATCGCGCACCGGGGCTTTCTGCAATACCTGCTGGCGTTGGTGGACTGGCGGCAGGGCCACAGCCTGCCGGCGCTGGAGCGGTTGCGCGCGGTAGCTGCGCGCGCCAGCGCCGCGCGCAGCCTGTTCGGCGTGGTGGCCCATGCCGAGCTGGCCTTCATGGAAATCCACCTCGGCCACCTGGCGCAGGCGCGGGCCGCGCTGGCCGGCGCCGAAGGGCTGCCGCTGGTGGGCGGCCTGCAACGCCGCCAGGCGGCGCTGGCGCTGGCCGAAGGCGACCGGCCCGCAGCCGTCGCGCTGCTGCGCGGCCTGTGGCAGGGCGGCCAGGCGCGCGGTGCCGAGGGGCCGGCCATCCTGGTCGACCTGACCTGGCTGCTGCTGGAAAACGCGCCCGCCCGCTTCGACGACCCCGAGCTGGAAACCCTGTTCGCCCATGTGCTGGACCTGTGCGACGAGCCGCTGGACGTGCGCCTGCTGCGCGCCGCCTACCTGCTGCGCCAGCAGCCCGGCGACCACACGCGCGCCGAATGGGATCAGCTGGTGGCGGATGCACCGGTGCTGCAACGCCGCTGCCCGCTGATGCTCACCCGTTCTTACCGGGAAGCGATGGCCACCCGCACCCCGCCGCGGCTGACGGAGCTGCTCAGCCGCGTGTGCTGGTAGCCCGTGGGCCAAGGCATGCGGCTTGCTCTCCCGCCGCTCGCACCCCGGAGCGCCCCATGCCCAACCCAGAACACCCCACCGTGCTGGTGGTGGACGACGACGTCGACTGCGCCCAGTCCCTCAGCGACCTGCTGGTCGAGCTGGGCTGCCACGTGCTGGTGCGGCACGACGGCCGCTCGGCCCTGGAAGCCGCGGTGGCGCTGCGCCCGGCCCTGATGGTGGTCGACCTGGCGCTGAACACGCAGGTGCAGCAGTGGCCACCGGCCGCCGCGGGCGGCCACTGGGACGACGGCTGCCGGCTGATGAATGCGGTGCGCGACCGGCTGCCCCCCGGCGACCGGCCGGTGATGGTGTGTCTGACCGGCCATGCCGACCCCCGCACCGAACTGGACTGCCTGCAGCAGGGCTTCGACCTGTTCCTGGCCAAGCCGCTGATCCTCGAGGCTCTGCACGAGGTGCTGGCCGTGGCCGCCAGCCGCAGCCGCTGGCAGCCGCCCACCACGCCCGGCGCCCGCCCGCAGCCGGTGCCGCCACCGGGCTGAGCGCAACCGGCGTGCCGCCGCCGGTAACAGGCATCAAGCCGCCGGGGGAACGACCGAAAACGGTGCATGTCTGCAGTACCGCCCTTGGCGCCAACCCCTGCGGCGCCTGCAGAGCCGGGCGCCGCCTGCGCCCATGACGACCACGACCAGGACCACGGCTTTGCCCGCTGGTGCCAGCGCATGCGCTTGCCAGCCTCGCCCGCGGCGTGGCAGGTCTGGCGCAAGGTGGCGGCCTCCCAGGTGCCGCTGCACTACGGAAAGATCGATCTGTAGCCCATGGGCATGCACCACTCCACCGCGCAAAGCCTGGTCGATCGCGTGGCCCTCAAGCGCCGCGGGCTGCTGCGCTGGCTGGTGCTGACCAACCTGGGCGTGGGCCTGCTGCTGGGGGCGCTGGTGTTCGGGGTGCTGCTGTCTTCGCAGCGCACCTACGAAAGCCGCGCCCGCGACATGGCCGAGCGCCTGGCCGGCATCGCGCAGCTCAACATCGCCAGCGAGCTGTCGCAGGTGGATGCGGTGATGCGCGCCACGCTGGACGACCTGCAACGCCGCGGCGGCGTGCAGCACATGCCCGCGGCCGAGGCGCAGGTGCTGCTGAACGACCGGCTGCGGCTGCTGCAGGGCGTCGAATCGCTGCAGCTGGCCGATGCCCAGGGCCGCCTGCGCTGGGGGGCGCCCAGCCTGGACATGGCGCGCATCGACGACCGCGAGTTCTTCCAGCAGGCCATGGCCAGCACCGGCGACCAGGCACTGCTGGCCGGCCCGCTGCGCAGCAGCGGCTCGGGCCGCTGGGTGCTGATGGTGGTGCGGCCGGTGCGCATCGACGGGCGCTTTGCCGGCACCTTGCATGCCACCCTGGGCGTGGACCATTTCGCCCAGCTGTTCAGCCACTACGACCTCAACGCCCGCGACGCCATGGCCTTGCGCACCCAGGGAGACCTGCGCATGGTGGCGCGCCGCTCCCCCGGCGGCGGCCAGCAGGGCGAGGTGGGCACCACCCAGGTCTCGCAGCCGCTGCGCGAAGCCCTGATGCAGGACCCGGCCAGCGGCGCCTTTGTCTCGCAGGTGCCCATCGACGGCGAAACCCGCACCACCGCCTACCGGGCCGTCAGCGGCTGGCCGCTGGTGGTGTTTGCGGGGGTCAACAACCAGCGCTATTTCCAGCCCTGGCGACAGCAGATGCTCAGCGTGTCGCTGGTGGCGGCGCTGGCCTGGGGCCTGATCGCCGCGGCCACCGGGGCGGTGTACCGCTTTGCGCTGCGCGAGGCGGGCGCCATGCAGTCCATCGCCACCCATGTGCAGCAGCAGCAGCGCAGCCAGCAGCGCATCTCCGACCTGCTGCAGGAGCAATCGGCGATGCTCAACAACGACCTGGTGGGCATGATCAAGCTGGAAGACCGGGTGCTGACCTGGCGCAACCGCGCCTTCGAAAGCATGCTGGGCTACGGCGACGGCGAGCTGGCCGGCCGCTCGATGCGCGAGCTGTACCCCGACGAGGCCGAATACGAACGCGTGGGCCGCGAGGCCTACCCGACGCTGGCCACCGGCAGCAACTGCCGGCTGCAGGTGCGCATGCGTTGCAAGAACGGCCAGTGCCTGTGGGTGGACCTCAACGGCATGCCGCTGACCGGCACCGAGAGCTTCTGGATGGCGGTGGACGTGACCGCCACCCGCCAGATGCACGAAACCCTGCAGCACGCCGCCTTCCACGACGTGCTGACCCAGCTGCCCAACCGCGCGCTGCTGCTGCAGCGGCTGCAGCACAGCCTGGCGCAGCCGCGCCAGGCCGCCGAAGAGGTGGCGGTGTGCTACCTCGACCTGGACGGTTTCAAGGCCGTCAACGACGCGCTGGGCCACGACGCGGGCGATGCGCTGCTGGTGCAGCTGGCCCGCCGCATGGCGGGCCAGGTGCGCGACAGCGACACCGTCGCCCGCATCGGCGGCGACGAGTTCGTGGTGGTGCTGGGCCCGATGCCGGCCGACGACTGGCGGCGGGTGCTGGACCGGGTGGCCGAGGTGGTCAACCAGCCCGTCACCCTGGGCGATGGCCGCACGGTGCGCGTGGGCGCCAGCGTGGGCGTGTCGGTGGCCAGTGCGCTGCGCTCGGGCAGGGCGGCCAACGACGACCGGTCGCCGCGGGTCGTCAGCCCCGCGGAACTGCTGAGCCAGGCCGACCAGGCCATGCTGGCCGCCAAGCGCGCCGGCAAGGGCCGCTGGCGGCTGGCCGACGGTGCGCCGCCGATGGTGGCCAGCCAGGGCTGAAACGTCTTGCCAGCCTTGCCGCGGTAGCGGTACCAGCTGCCTACAATCCGGCGCATGTCCGCCGCCACGGCTTCCCCCAAACGCAGCCGCCGCCGCAGCGGCGCCGTCACCCTGCACGACGTGGCCCGCCTGGCCGAGGTCGCGCCCATCACCGCCTCGCGCGCCCTCAACACGCCCGACCGGGTGTCGCCCGAGGTGCTGCAGCGGGTGACCGACGCGGTGCGCCGCACCGGCTACGTTCCCAACCTGCTGGCCGGCGGCCTGGCCTCCACCCGCAGCCGCCTGGTGGCAGCGGTGGTGCCCACCATCGCCGGGCCGGTGTTTCTGCAGACCATCCAGTCGCTCACCGCGGCGCTGGAAGCCCACGGCTACCAGCTGATGCTGGGCCAGACCGGTTATGTGGACAGCCGCGAGGACGCGCTGCTGGAAGCCATCATCGGCCGCCGGCCCGACGGCATCGTGCTCACCGGCATCATGCATTCGGCCCATGGGCGCCAGCGGCTGCTGGCCGCCGGCATTCCGGTGGTGGAAACCTGGGACCTGACGCCCACGCCCATCGACATGCTGGTGGGTTTTTCGCACGTGGAGGTGGGCCGCGCGGTGGCCGCCTTCCTGCACTGCCGGGGGCGACGACGGCTGGCGGTGGTGGCCGGAGACGATGAACGATCGGCGCGGCGGCACGCGGCCTTTCGCCAGGCGGCGGTGGCGCTGGGCCTGCCCGAGCCCGCGCTGGTGACGGTGCCTGCGCCCACCACGCTGGGCAGCGGCCGCGGGGCGCTGGCGCAGCTGCTGGCGGCGGAGCCGGCGGTGGACGCGGTGTTCTGCAGCTCCGATCTGCTGGCGCTGGGCGTGCTCACCGAAGCGCAGGCCCGTGGGCTGGACGTGCCCAGGCAGCTGGCGGTCATGGGCTTCGGCGACCTCGAATT
>NZ_CAXFDV010000329.1:0-2568 GCF_964001545.1 uncultured Aquincola sp. | reverse complement strand
GGCCATCCCGGGCGAAGACGCGGCCGGCGCCGACATCGGCACCGACCACATCGAGACCCTGGGCGGCACCGACGCGCTGGACGACGCGGTGTCGCTGGATGCCGACGAAGAGCTGGAGGCGCTGGCCGCCGACGACAGCGCCGACCCCGCCGACCCGGACATCGACGCCGACAACCGGCCCGACACCTGATCGGCCGCCGGCCTGGGTGATCACTTCGCCCAAGTGTCCTTCAGGCCGGTGACCTTGTTGAACACCGGCTTGTCGGCATTGTGGTCCTGCAGGTCGGCCACGAAGTAGCCGTGCCGCTCGAACTGGAAGCGGCTTTCCGGCGCGGCGCCGCGCAGCGACGGTTCCAGGTAAGCCTGCACCACGCGCTTGCTGTCGGGGTTCAGCTCGGCGGCCAGTTCACCTTCACCGGGGTGGGGCACGGCAAACAGCCGGTCGTACAGCCGCACCTCGGCGGCCAGCGCATCGTGCGCGCCCACCCAGCTGATCACGCCCTTGGTCTTCACGCTGTCGGCACCCGGGGTGCCGCTGCGCGTATCGGGAATCAGCTCGGCCTGCACTTCCGTCACGTTGCCGTCCGCATCGGTCGTGTGGCCGGTGCAGCGCACCACGTAGCCGTACTTCAGCCGCACCACCGCGCCCGGCGACAGCCGGTGATAGCCCTTGGGCGGCACCGCCTGGAAGTCCTCGCGCTCGATCCACACTTCCGGGCCCAGGCTGAACTCGCGCCGGCCCCGCTCGGGCTGGGCCGGGTGCACCGGCGCATCGCAGGGCAGGGTCTGGCCGGCGCCGATGACTTCGTCCCAGTTGGTCAGCCGCAGCTTCAGCGGGTCCAGCACCGCCATCGCGCGCGCAGCCTTGGGGTCCAGGTCGTCGCGCAGCGCGATGTCCAGGTTGCTGTAGTCGATCCAGCCGCCGGCCTTGCTGACGCCGCTGCGTTCGCAGAACAGCTTCAGCGCCTCGGGCGTGTAGCCGCGGCGGCGCAGGCCCACCAGCGTGGGCATGCGGGGGTCGTCCCAGCCGGTCACATGGCCTTCTTCCACCAGCTGGCGCAGCTTGCGCTTGCTGGTGATCACGTAGGTGAGGTTGAGCCGCGCGAACTCGTACTGTTTGGGCAGCGGTGCGTCCAGCAGCCCCAGCTTGGCCAGGTTGTCCAGCAGCCAGTCGTAGAAGGGCCGCTGGTCTTCGAACTCCAGCGTGCAGATGCTGTGGGTGATGTGCTCCAGCGCGTCCTCGATCGGATGCGCGAAGGTGTACATCGGGTAGATGCACCAGGCGTCGCCGGTGTTGTGGTGCGTGGCGTGCTTGATGCGGTAGAGGGCCGGGTCGCGCAGGTTGATGTTGGGCGACGCCATGTCGATCTTGGCGCGCAGCACCATCGCGCCGTCGGGGTGCTGGCCGTCGCGCATCTCGCGCAGGCGGGTCAGGTTGTCTTCGGGGCTGCGGCTGCGGAAGGGGCTGTCCACACCCGGCTTGCTGAAGTCGCCGCGGTTGGCGCGCATCTGCTCGGGCGTCTGCTCGTCCACGTAGGCCAGGCCGGCGCTCACCAGCGCCTCGGCCGCGCGGTACATGAAGTCGAAGTAGTGGCTGGCGTAGAACAGGTGCGACTTGCCGTGCGCCTGCCAGTCCCAGCCCAACCACTTGACGGCTTCCACGATACCGTCGACGTACTCCTGCTCTTCCTTCTCGGGGTTGGTGTCGTCAAAGCGCAGGTGGCACACGCCGCCGTATTCCTGCGCCAGGCTGAAGTTCAGCCAGATGCTCTTGGCATGGCCGATGTGCAGGTAACCGTTGGGCTCGGGCGGAAACCGGGTGCGGATGGCAGCCGGGTCGTGCCGGGCGGCGTAGGCGCCGGCTTCCAGGTCGCGTTCGATCACGCTGCGCAGGAAGTTGCCGGCAGCGGGCTTGTTGCTGGTGTTGTCGTCGTGGGGTGCAGCCATGAAGGATTCTATGCACGCGGCCTTTTCGATTGCTTACCTGTGGCAACAGCTGGTGGTGCACCGGAGGGCGCTTGGCGCGTTCAATCAGGGTAGTCAGTCATCAGGAGCATTTCCATGAGCCTTCGCAAGACCTTGAGCGCCGCCGTGCTGCTGTCGGCGGGCGTGCTGGCCGCCAGCGCGGCGCAGGCCCGTGACGTGTACTGGTCGGTGGGCATCAACGCCCCCGTGGCCGGCGTGGGCGTGGGCACCGTCATTTCCAACGCCCCGCCGGTGCGCTACTACGCCCCGCCGGCCGTGGTGTACCAGCCGGCGCCGGTGGTGGCGGTGCCCGCCTACCCGGTGTACCAGCCCGCGCCAGTGCTGTATGCGCCCCCGCCGCCGCCGGCGCGCTACTACAGGCCGGCGCCGCCGCCGGCATATGTGGTGGTGCCGCAACGGGCGCCGCGCCACTGGCATGGCGGTCGCTGGGCCGACCGCGGCTACGAGGGCCGCGGCTGGGACGGCTACCGCCACGGCGGCCGCTGACGGGCCCTCTTCAGACTTCCCTCTCTAGAGGGAGGCGCCCTGTCTCAAGACTTCCTACAGTGATAATGTTCACAGCAGGGAAGCAGATCATGGCGT
>NZ_CAXFDV010000328.1:0-2124 GCF_964001545.1 uncultured Aquincola sp. | reverse complement strand
CTGATGGCCACCATCGCCTTCAGCGGCCAGCGCTACTTCGAGTACCAGGTCGAAGAGGCCAAAAAAATAAGTCAATGACTGGTGCACCCGGTCCCGCACCTGCGGTGCGGGCCCACCCGCCGGGCGGGTGGCGCGGCCGCTTGGGAGCGGCCCGGCGCTGGCCGCGTCCTCACAAGATTTGCAGGCCCAGCCAGTAGAAGACGGCCGCGATGAAGGCCGAGGCGGGGATGGTGAGGATCCAGGCCCAGACGATGTTGCCGGCCACGCCCCAGCGCACGGCCGAGGCGCTGCGCACCGAGCCCACGCCGACGATGGCGCCGGTGATGGTGTGGGTGGTCGACACGGGAATGCCCAGCGCGGTGGCCAGGAACAGCGTGAGCGCGCCGCCGGTCTCGGCGCAGAAGCCGCCCACGGGCTTGAGCTTGGTGATCTTCTGGCCCATGGTCTTGACGATGCGCCAGCCGCCGAACATGGTGCCCAGGCCGATGGCGATGTAGCACGACCAGATCACCCAGGCCGGCGGCATCGCGTCCGTCGCATTGGCGTAGCCGGTGGCGATCAGCAGCATCCAGATGATGCCGATCGTTTTTTGTGCATCGTTGCCGCCGTGGCCCAGGCTGTACAGCCCGGCCGACACCAGCTGCAGCCGGCGGAACCAGTTGTCCACCCGCAGCGGCGAGCTGCGCCGGCAGACCCAGGCCACCAGCACCATCATCAGCGAGCCCAGCAGGTAGCCCAGCAGCGGCGAGACGAAGATGAAGGCCACCGTCTTGAGCACGCCGCCCGCCACCAGCGCGCCCACGCCCGACTTGGCGATGACGGCACCCACGATGCCGCCGATCAGCGCATGGCTGCTGCTGGAAGGAATGCCGTACCACCAGGTGATGACGTTCCAGGCGATGGCGCCGACCAGCGCGCCGAACACCACGTGGTGGTCGACGATGCCGGGCTGCACGATGCCCTTGCCCACCGTGGCCGCCACGCTCAAGTGGAAGACGAAGATCGCGATCACGTTGAACGTGGCCGCGAACACCACCGCCTGCTGGGGCTTGAGCACGCCGGTGGACACAACGGTGGCGATGGAATTCGCCGCGTCGTGGAAACCATTCATGAAATCGAACAGCACTGCCAGCACCACCAGCAGCGCCACCACCCAGAAACTGACCTGAACCGCGTCCATCGTGCGCCGGCGGCCTTCAGGAGTTCTCGAGGACGATGCCCTCGACAAGGTTGGCCACGTCTTCGCAGCGGTCGGTGATCGACTCCAGCTGCTCGTAGATGGCCTTGAGCTTGATCAGCTCGCGCACGTCGGGCTGCTCGCGGAACAGCTTGCTCATGGCCGAGCGCATCACGCGGTCGGCGTCCGATTCCAGCTTGTCTATCTCTTCGCAGGTCTTGAGCGCCGCTTCCACCACCGTGTGGTCCGACAGCTTGGGCAGCAGCGTGACCACATGGGCCACGCGGTCGCAGCACTTGGCGCTGAGGTCGCCCAGCCGCATCGTCTCTTCGGTCATCGCCCGCACGTCGTACAGCTGCATGGTCTCGGTGGCGTCCTGCAGCAGGTCCAGCACGTCGTCCATCGCATTGATCAGGCCGTGGATCTGCTCGCGGTCGATCGGCGTGATGAAGGTCTTGTGCAGCAGCCGGTTCACCTCGGCGGTGATGCGGTCGGCATTGCGCTCGGCGGCGATCACGTCGGCCGCGTACTGCTCGCGCAGCGGCAGGTCGGCGTAGTGCTCGATCATCCGGGTGAAGGCGCGGGCGCCTTCGGCGATCTGCTTGCCGTGTTCGTTGAAGAGTTCAAAAAAATTGCCCTCGCGGGGCAGGAGCTTGCCGAACAGCATCGGGCTTTTCCTCGTTCGGGCGGCGCGTGACTGTCACAGGACGGTCACGGCACAGTCATAAAGAAACAGGGGCGCGCAGTGTAAGCGGGCGCCCCTACCAGGCCTCCCGCGGACCGCGGAAGTCGTGCAGCCGCTGCAACAGCCGGTCGAGGTGCTCGGGCTGGGCCAGCGGGTTGAAGCGGGTGGTGTCGATGGCCAGCACCGGCAAGGCGGGCTCGCGACCGAACCAGGCGGCGTAGGCGTGGCCCAGCCACTGCAGGTAGGCGGCCTCGATGCCCTG
>NZ_CAXFDV010000327.1:0-6863 GCF_964001545.1 uncultured Aquincola sp. | reverse complement strand
TCGATGGCGCTCACCTGCCTGGCGCTCATCAGCGGGGGGCGGCTGCCGCCGGTGCCGACAGCCCTGGAGCCCGGCGAGTGCTGGTTGTCCGCGTCGGCCGCGGCCCTCACGCAGCCAGCTTGAACCGCGTCAGCAGCCCCGACAGCCGAGCAGCCTGCGCCCGCAGGCTCTCGGCGGCAGCGGCGGTCTGTTCCACCATCGCGGCGTTCTGCTGGGTCAATGCGTCCACGTCGGTCACGGCCGTGTTGATCTCGCGCAGGCCTTGGCCCTGGGCCAGGGCACGGCTGCGAATGTCGGCCACGGTCGTGCTGACCTCGCGGATGCCGTTTTGCAGCTCCCGCATCGCGGCGCCGGCTGCCTGCACCCACTGCGAACCTTGCCCCACCTGATCCGTCGACGTGCCGATCAGCTGCTTGATCTCGCGTGAGGCCTCGGCCGACTGCCCAGCCAGGCGTCGCACCTCAGCGGCCACGACGGCAAAACCACGGCCGTCTTCGCCCGCCCGGGCCGCTTCGACCGCGGCGTTCAAGGCCAGCAGGTTGGTCTGGAAGGCCAGGCCATCGATCACGCCGGTGATCGCCGCAATGCGATCCGCGCTGGCGCTGATGCGGTCCATGCTCTGAACGGCCTGCATCACCACTTCGCAGCCGGAGTCGGCCGCCAGGCTGGCAGACTGTGCCAGCTGGGCTGCCGCGTCGGCCGATTGCTCGGCGGCGGCCACTGCTTCGGTCAAGGTGCCCATGCTGGCGGCGGTTTCCTGCAGGCTGCTGGCCGTGTGCTCGGTGCGGCTGCTGAGGTCCTGGCTGCCGTGCGCGATCTCGGTGCTGGCCGCATCGATCGAAGCGGCGCTGTGACGCACCTCCCCCACCACCTCGCGCAGGCTCTGCTGCATGGTGCCCAGCGCGGCCATCAGCTGACCCAATTCGTCCCGCCCCTGACCACGCACGGGCTCGGCGAGGTCACCGGCCGCCACCCTGCCGGCCACGCCGATCGCGCGGTCCAGGGGGCGCGTGACGGACAACACCGTGAACGCCATCAGGGGCGCAAACAGCGCGAGCGTCAGCCCAGAGACCACCAGGATGACCGTGCGCCAGCGCCGCACCGCTTCCGTCGCAGCAGCACTTTGCTCTGCCGCCTGCCCTTCCAGCGTGCGGGCAATGCCTGCCAGCAGGGGCTCGGCCGCATGCATCTGCTTCTTGGCGGGGGCCAGCAGTTCGTTGGCTTCGTTGGCGGTGACGATCTGGCCGTTGATGCTGCGCTGGAGCACATCGCCGGCTTGCTGGCGGTAGGCCACCAGCAGCGGCAACAGGCCGTCGACCTGCTCCGCAGGCAGCCGCGCGCGCAGGGCTTCGAGCTGGGACAGCGAGGCGTCGAACGATTGGACCCACTGGGCTTGATAGCGCTTGGCCGACGCTGCGTCGTCGATCTGGAGGATGGTGTCCTTCTCGAATCGCCGCAGGTTGCCGAACTCGGTGCGCAACGCGGTCAAGGCCTCGTGGGTCGCAACGCTTTGGGCAACAAAGGCCTGGAAGTGGCGGTCCAGCCGATCCAGCCCGAGCGCGGCAGCGCCACTGACCACCACCAGGGCGACCGAGGCCAGCACAGCAGCGCTCATCAGTCGCGCCTTGATCGACAGGTTCTTCAGATACTTCACGTGGGTTTTACCGGAGACTTCGATGGTGCAGATATCGACGCCGGTAGGGGGGGCTGAACGCCTGTTACGCAAACGTGGCGAGAGGTCTGAGCCCGCGCTCGGTGCGCCGACCTGTCCGAGGTTGATGGCCGCTGAGGGACCATGTAGGGCACTCGGCCTTGCAGCCGGCCCGACCGATGCGGGGACCCCAGTGTGGGGTTTTAAGATGCTGGTTTCATGACACCCGGTCCGTCCGGGGGGACATGGACGCCAAGCGCCATCAAAGCCTCATGGAGCTGGAGCAGGCCGTCGCGCTCACGGGCCATGCGCCGGCGCATCGCGTGCATGGCCTCCTGGTCTGCCGGAGGCAGCTGGGTCATGTCTCGCCACACACGGTCGGCCCAGGCGTTGAGCAGGAAAAGGATGATCTGCCGATCACGCCCGCCCGGATCGGGGCTGCCAGGAAAAGCCAGCAACAGATCGTCGATGGGGTAGCCCTTCAAGATCTGCTGCAGCTCGCTCTCGTGTGGCGCCACGGCGTGGTCCTGTGCGTTCAGTATCCCTGCCCTCGCGGGCCGACGACCGACCGGACTGCCGGACCGTGCTTTGCGATGCTCGGTGGATTCCAGGACGACTTGATGACACCGTCGCGCCCGATGGCGCCGCGCACCACGGGCCGGCAGCGGCAGGTCCGCCGGCAACGGCAGCCCACTGTCACGCAGGCTTCATGCAATCGCCGCACAGTCGGGCCAAAGCCGTTCAAGAACCAGCACCCGCAGGGTGCGCCCGGAGGAGTGTTTCCATGAAGTCGATGACACCGTCGGCATGCCGCCGCATGCTTGTGCTGGCCACCCTGTGCGCCGCCGCCGCCTCGCCGCAGGCCGCGGTCACGGTCAATGGCACCGTGTTCACCCTGCAGGAGCTGGTGGGCGTGGGCCGCCTGGCCGCCAACCTGCGCGACGAGCATGGCGAGACCTTCGGCTCCATCTCGGGCCTGGTGGCCGACCGCAGCAGCTGGACCCGGGTGGGTGACAGCTACACCGGCACCTTCTATGCCGCGCCCGACCGTGGCTACAACGTGGTGGGCACCATCGATTACACCGCCCGCATCAACCGCATCGAGATGAGCTTCACGCCCGCGGCGATGGGCGCCAGCGGCCTGGCGCAGAACCAGATCGGCCTGAGCCTGACGCAGTCGACGCTGCTGCGTGAATCGCTGACCGGCAGCAGCCGCCCGATCAGCGGCCTGGACCCGGTGCCGGGCGGCGTGGCCACCGGCGGCGCACGGCCGGCCACCGCCCTGCTGCCGCAGCTGCCGCAGGCCTACAACGGCAAGCTCACGCTCGACGCCGAAGCCATCGTCATCCTGCGCGACGGCTCGCGGCTGATCAGCGACGAATACGGCCCGTCCATCTACCGCTTCTCGGCCGACGGCCAGTTCATGGGCGCCTTGAAGGTGGCCGACTCGGTGCGCCCGCTGCGCAATGGCGTGCCCGACTACAGCTCCAACAACGCCACCGTCGGCCAGCCGGCCCCGGTGCCCGCCAACCCCAGCTACGGCCGGCAGAACAACCAGGGCTTCGAGGGCCTGTCGCTGTCGCCCGATGGCAAGACCTTGTTCGTGGCCCTGCAAAGCGCCGCCCGCCAGGACGGCGGCACCGGTGGCACCAGCGCCACCCGGGACAACACCCGCGTGTTCACCTACGACGTGTCGAACCTGGACGACATGAAACTCAGTGGCGAATACGTGGTGCAGCTGCCCAAGTTCACCCAGAACGGACAGACCCTGGTGGCCGCGCAAAGCGAGATCCTGGCGCTGTCGGACACGCAGCTGCTGATCCTGCCGCGCGACAGCAACGGCCTGGCCGTGGGCACGCAGGAATCGCAGCTGCGCCGGGTGGACGTGATCGACCTGGCCGGTGCCACCAACATCCTGGGCCAGAGCTACGAAGGCACCATCGCCCCGGGCGGCGTGCTCAACCCGGCCATCACGCCGGCGACGTACGTGCCCTTCCTGGACGTCAACGACAAGGCCCAGCTGGCCCGCTTCGGCCTGACCAACGGCCAGGTGGCAGGCCTGGACAACCTGTCCGAGAAGTGGGAAGGCATGGCGCTGCTGCCGGCCCTCGACCCCAGCCGGCCGAACGACTATTTCCTGTTCCTGGCCAACGACAACGACTTCGCGACCACCGACGGCTTCCAGGCCGGCGCCGCGTACAGCGACGGCAAGAACCTGGACACCATGTTCCTGGCCTATCGCGTGACCATCGCCGCCGTGCCCGAGCCCGGCACCTGGGCGATGCTGGGCCTGGGCCTGGCGACGCTGGCCACGCTGCGCCGCCGCCGCCGCTGATCGGCCCGCGGCCGGCGATGGTCCGGTGGGCGGGGTTCTTCCAGCCCACCGCCCGCCGCCGCGCTACACCGCCGTGACATCGCGCCTGTGGAGCATGGGATCGCCAGATCTCATACCACCACTCCAGGAGCCCACCCGATGTCCGCATCCCGCCAGAAGGCGCGCCTCGCCTTGTCCGCCCTTGCCCACGCCGCCGTGGTCGCCACGCTGGGCATGTCCAGCGCGCAGGCCGCCGGCCTGCCGCACCAGCTCACCGGCTGGGCCGCGTTGTCAGACACCTTCCGCTGGGAAGGCCCGACCAGCGGCCAGTTCATCGGCGGTGCGCTGGGTGTCACCCCGCCCTTCTCGGACAGCCAGCCCATCCCCGGCTTTTCGGCGCTGCTGAAGAACGCCGATGGCAGCTGGACCGGCATGGCCGACAACGGCTTCGGCACCAAGGGCAACTCGGGCGACTTCCTCATTGGCCTGTACAACGTCGGCATCCAGTTCCGCACGGCTGGCAATGGCAGCAGCGTGCCGGGCGCGGTCAGCGTCAACAGCCGCATCAACTTCAACGACGCCAAGGGCTACCTGAAGGACGGCCAGGGCGTGGACCTGAAGATCACCGCCGACTTTGCCAACTACCAGACCGTCTCGGGCAACAACCTGGTGGACAGCGGCAAGGCGGTGGACAGCCGCATCCGCAACGGCCGGCTGCTGACGGGCTTCGATTTCGACGTCGAGTCCATCGCCCGTGCCAAGGACGGCAGCTACTTCGTGGGCGAGGAGTTCGGCCCCTACATCCTGCACTTCGACGCGCAGGGCACGCTGATGTCCGACCCGGTGGCCCATCCCTTCCTCAAGAGCCCGTCCAACCCGCTGGTGATGAACAACGGCGCACAGGTCACCTCGCAAGGCAGCCGCGGCTTCGAGAGCCTGGCCTTCAATGGCGACCAGAGCCGGCTGTGGGCAGTGCCTGAAGCAGCGCCCACGGTGGCCGCGCTGCGCCCGGTGGCCAACGACGAGCGCTACCTCAACTTCTTCGAGTTCGACCCGGCCGCGATGGCCTACACCGGCCACAACCTGGTCTACAAGAAAGACGGTCCGCAGACCGGCAACAACATCGTCATCGGCGACATGACGAACGTGGGCGGCGACAAGTTCGTGCTGATCGAGCGCGACAGCAAGTACGGCTCGGCGGCCGAGGTCAAGCGCCTGTACCTGGTCGACCTGAACGAGGTGGACGAGACCGGCACGCTGAAGAAGACGCTGCTGGTCGACCTGCTGCACGTCAACGACCCGCTGAACATCGGCGGCCCGCTGGCCACGGTGGGCGGCAGCTTCTCCATGCCCTTCGACTCGATCGAAAGCGTGGTGGTGCTGGACAACCACACACTGGCGGTGGCCATCGACACCAACTACCCCGACGAAGACGGCCGCCTGCTGGGCAAGCCCGACAGCACCGAGATCATCACCATCCGCTTCGACCAGCAGCTGTTTGCCGTCAGCCCCGTGCCCGAGCCTGGCACCTATGCGCTGATGCTGGGCGGCCTGGCGCTGCTGGCCGGCCTGCGGGGCGGCAGGTCCGGCCTCCTCAAGAACCGCCACGACCGCCGCTGAGGGGATCGCGCGAGTCCGCGCTGGCGCTCAGGCGGGCGCCAGCCGGAACTTGCCGACGGCGCTCAACAGGCCGTCGGCCTGCACCTTCAGCGACTCGGCAGCCGCGGCGGACTCTTCCACCAGCGCGGCGTTCTGCTGCGTCATGCCGTCCATCTGCATGATGGCGGTGTTTACCTCGCCCACGCTCTGCGTCTGCGATTGCACGGTGCTGGCGATCTCGCCGATGAGCCGGCTCACGTCGCTCACGGCCCGCACCACCTGCTGCATGGTGCTGCCCGCTTCGTCCACCAGGGCGCCGCCGCGGCCCACCTGGTCTTCCGAGCTGGCGATCAACGACTTGATCTCACGCGCGGCCTGGGCCGAGCGCTGGGCAAGGCTGCGCACCTCCGAGGCCACCACCGCAAAGCCGCGGCCCTGCTCACCGGCACGCGCAGCCTCCACCGCGGCATTCAAGGCCAGGATGTTTGTCTGGAAGGCGATGCCATCGATCACGCCGATGATGTCGCCAATCTTGCGCGACGAGGCCTGGATGCCGCTCATGGTCTCGACCACGCGGGCCACCACCGCCCCGCCCTGCGTGGCCACCTCGGCGGCGGCATGGGCCAGCTGGTGCGCCTGCTGGGCCGATGCCGCGCTGTGGCGCACGGTCTCGGCCACCTGCTGCATCGCGGCCGAGGTCTGCTCGATGCTGGCGGCCGCCTGCTCGGTGCGCATCGACAGGTCGTGGCCGCCGCTGGACACCTCCTGCGCGGCCGTGGCCACGGCATCGGCGCCCAGCCGCACGCTGCTCACCGAGGCATTGAGTGCGGCCTGCATACGGGCCAGCGCCCGCAACAGGTCACCCAATTCGTCGCGGCGGTCGCTGCCCACCGGCACACTCAAATCACCGTCGGCAATGCGGTCGGCGGTGGCGGCGGCATGGGCCAGCGGCGTGGTGAGCGAGCGGGTCAGCAGCACGGCCACCAGCCCCCCCAGCAGCAGCGCCACGGTGATCATCGCCACGATGCCCCAGCGCACCGAGGCGTAGTCACGGCTGCTGCGGCCCGAGGCCTCGGCCGCGCCCTGGGTGTTGCTCTGGGTCAGCGTCACCATGGCGTCGGTGGTGGCCCGGAAGGCCTTGCGCGAGTCGCCACGCAGGAAAGCGCGGGCCTCTTCGGCGCGGCCTTCCTTCAACAGCGACACCAGCTGTGGCTGGCTGGCGCGGTAGCGCTGCACGGCGCCCTGCAGCGCCCCGAAGGCCTGGCGCTCGGCCTGGTCGCCCAAGGTGCGTTCATAGGC
>NZ_CAXFDV010000326.1:0-1730 GCF_964001545.1 uncultured Aquincola sp. | reverse complement strand
GCCTGCTGGGCGCTCACCGGCTCACCGGTGGTGGTCACGGCCTCGTAGTGGCCGTCCGAGCGCAGCAGCCAGGCTTCCTGGGTGTCGTGCAGGTAGGGGACCAGGCATTCGTCGATCACCCGCTGGCGCAGCGCGCGGTCGTGGATGGGCCAGGCCAGCTCGATGCGGCGGAACATGTTGCGGCTCATCCAGTCGGCGCTGCTGAGGTACAGCGCCTCGTGCGCATCGTCTCCGCCCCAGCGGAAGTACAGCACCCGGGTGTGTTCCAGGAAGCGGCCCACCACCGAACGCACGCGGATGCGCTCGGTGAAGCCGGGCACGCCGGGGCGCAGCATGCAGGCGCCGCGCACCACCAGGTCGATCTGCGCACCGGCCTGCGCCGCGGCCACCAGGCCCTCGATCAAGCGCGGGTCGGTGAGCGCATTGCACTTGACCACCACGCGCGCCGGCTTGCCTTCGCGGGCGGCGTCGGTCACCTGCTGCAGGTGCTTGAGCATGCGGCCGTGCAGCACGAAGGGCGCGGTCAGCAGGTGGCGCGGCGGCTTCATCGCCGTCAGGCTGGCCAGCTGGTGGAACACCGCATCGGCATCGGCGGTCAGGTGCTCGTCGGCGGTGAGGTAGCCCACGTCGGTGTACAGCCGCGCGGTGCGCGGGTTGTAGTTGCCGGTGGACAGGTGGGCATAGCGGCGCAGGCGCGTGCCTTCGCGGCGCGTGACCAGCAGCAGCTTGGCATGGGTCTTGAGGCCAACGATGCCGTACACCACCTGCGCGCCCACGGCTTCCAGCCGCTCGGCCCAGTTGATGTTGGCCTCTTCGTCGAAGCGGGCCTTCAGCTCCACCACCACCATCACTTCCTTGCCGCGGCGGGCCGCCTCGATCAGCAGGTCCATCAGCACGCTCTGGGTGCCGGTGCGGTAGATGGTCTGCTTGATGGCCAGCACGTCGGGGTCGTTGACCGCCTCGCGCAGGAACTGCACCACCGGCTCGAAGCTTTCGAACGGGTGGTGCAGCAGCACGTCGCCCTGGCGCAGCCGCGCGAAGATGGACTGCGAGCGCGGCAGCCGCTGCGTCGGCCAGGCCGGCTCATGGTGCTCGAAGCGCAGGCGGTCGGCGGCGGCCTGGTCGATCAGCTGGTTCAGGCGCACCAGGTTCACCGGGCCGTTGACGCGGTACAGCGCCGCCGGCGGCAGCGCAAACTGCTCGAGCAGGAAGCTCGACAGCTCTTCGGGGCAGCTCTTGACCACTTCCAGCCGCACCGCCTGGCCGAAATGGCGCGTGGTCAGGCCCGAGCGCAGTGCCTGCCGCAGGTTGGTCACGTCGTCCTCGTCCACCTCCAGGTCGGAGTCGCGGGTGACGCGGAACTGCGAGAAGGTTTCCACCTCGCGGCCGGCGAACAGGTCGGCCAGGTGGGCGCGGATCACGCTGGACAGCAGCACGAAGCCCTGCTCGCCCGGCTGGCACACCGAAGCCGGCAGCCGGATGACCCGCGGCAACACCCGCGGCACCTTGACGATGGCAATGCTGCTGGCGCGGCCGAAGGCATCGCGCCCGCTCAGCCGCACGATGAAGTTCAGGCTCTTGTTGGCCACCAGCGGAAACGGGTGCGCCGGGTCCAGCCCCACCGGCACCAGCAGCGGCATCACCTGCCGCTCGAAGAAGCGGGCCACCCACTGGCGCTGCGCATCGTTGCGCTCGGCATGGTTGAGCACCACGATGCCTTCGGTGGCCAG
>NZ_CAXFDV010000325.1:0-3851 GCF_964001545.1 uncultured Aquincola sp. | reverse complement strand
GCTTCCTGCAGCAGCCATTGCCGAAAGGCCACCAGCGCGGGCCGCTCGGCCTGCGCGGGCAGGCAGCACAGGTAGTAGCCGCGCGGCAGCGCCACCGGCAGGTCGAAGGGCACGGCCAGGCGGCCGCTGGCCACCTCCTGTCGCACCAGGCAGCGCTGCACCAGGGCCACGCCCATGTCGGCCATGGCCGCCTGTACCAGGATCGACACCTGGTCGAACGCGGTGGCCACCACCGGCTGCACGCCAGGCGCACCCACCGCGCGGAACCATTGCGCCCAGTTGTCGGGCGAGGTGGTGTGGCCCAGCAAGGGCTCGGCCGCCAGCGCGGCCGGCGTGGCCCAGCGCCGCGCGGCCAGCCGCTGGGGGCGGCACACCGGCACCACCTCGTGGCCGATCACGTCGTCCACCTGCCAGTGCGGCCATTGCGCGGCGCCCAGGCCGGTGAGCAGCGCCGCATCGGGCGCGCCGGGGCCGCTGAAGTCTTCGTCCTTGCGGTAAGGCACGAAGCGCAGCCGCAGCTGCGGATGCTGTTGCTGCAAGCCCGCCAGCCGCGGCACCAGCCACACGCTGGCCAACGTGGGCACCACCGCCAGCGACAGCACCGGCGCGGCGGCCGACTGCAGCAGGCCGGCACTGGCCTGCTCGATCTGCGCCAGCGGCGCTTCCACCTGCTGCAGCAGCTGGCGCCCCGCCTCGGTGAGCAGCAGGCCGGCTGCCTGGCGCAGCAGCAACGGCTGGCCGAAGTGCTGTTCCAGCCGTGCCACGGCGCGGCTGATGGCGCCCTGGGTGACGCACAGCTGCTCGGCCGCACGGGTGAAGCTGCCGCTGCGGACGGTGGCCACGAAGGCATGCAGCTCGGACATCGAAGGAGATTGCAGCCGCATGGCAGGCGGTATGACAGGAGGTAATGCGCGAGTGCCGGATTGTCGTTTGTGCGCCGAAGGGCCTTCGCCCAGACTGCGCGGCCATGACGACCCACCCCGCCTTCTTGACCGATTCTTCCGCCGACACCGCCGACGGCTCCCGCCGCCGGCAGCTGCTGCGCAGCGCCATCGCGCTGGGCGCTGCCGGTCTGCTGTCCACCGCGGGCTGGGCCCAGGGCAGCTACCCCGAGCGCACCATCAAGCTGGTGGTGCCGTTTGCCCCCAGCGGCAGCACCGACATGGCGGCGCGGCTGATCGCCGAATACGCCGGCCAGGAGCTGGGCCAGACCATCGTGGTGGAGAACCGCGCCGGCGCCGGCGGCTCGCTGGGCATGGAGCAGGTGGCCAAGAGCAAGGCCGACGGCTACACCCTGGGCATGGCGTCGATGAGCACGCACGGCTCCAACCCCGCGGTGTTCGGCAGCCGCCTGAAGTACGACCCCGTCAAGGACTTTGCGCCGGTGACCAACGTGGCCACGGTGCCCAGCGTGTTCGCGGTCAACCCCAAGGTGCCGGCGCGCACCATGCCCGAGTTCATCGCGCTGGCCAAAGCCGAGCCGGGCAAGTACGCCTTCGCCTCGCCGGGCACCGGCTCGCTGGGGCACGCCAACATCGAGCACTTCGCTTCGCTGGCCAAGCTGCAGCTGCTGCACGTGCCCTACAAGGGCGCCGGCCTGGCGATGACCGATGCGGTGGCCGGCCAGGTGGACGCCATCACCGACAACCTGCCTTCGGCGCTGCCGCACATCAAGGCCGGCCGGCTGCGCGCGCTGGCGGTGCTGGGCGACAAGCGCTCGCCGATGCTGCCCGACGTGCCCACCTACGGTGAGCTGGGCTTTCCGCAGATGGGCGGTGGCGGCTGGTTCGGCATCGTGGCGCCGGCGGGCACGCCGCAGCCGGTGATCGCGCGGCTGAATGCCGCCATCCACAAGGCCATGCAGCACCCCGAGTTCATCCGCAAGATGGACGAGTCGGGCGCCACGCTGATCCCCGGCACGCCGGCCGAGTTCGCGCAGCAGATCCGCGTGGCCATCGAGCGCTACGACCGCGTGAGCAAGGTGGCGCGCATCCGCGCAGATTGAAGCTCATGGACGTCCCGTTCAAGCTGCAGCCGCCCCGCGCCCCCGCCATCGCGCTGGTGTGCGACTCGCCGCACAGCGGCACCGACTACCCCGAGGACTTCCGGCCCGCGGTGCCGATGCACCTGCTGCGCCGTGCCGAAGACACCCACGTCGACCGGCTGTGGGCGGCCGTGCCCGACGTCGGCGGCACGCTGCTGGCGGCGCACTTTCCGCGCACCTACATCGACGTCAACCGCACGCTGGACGACCTGGACCCGGCGCTGATGGACGGGCCCTGGCCCACGCCGTTGCAGCCCGGCCCGAAGACACAGCTGGGCTACGGCCTGGTGTGGCGCAACGTCAATGCCAGCACGCCGATCTACGACCGCAAGTTGTCTATCCAAGAGGTGCAGCAGCGCATCGAGCGCTGCTACCAGCCCTACCACGCGGCCCTGGCCGGCGCCATCGACCAGTCGCTGCTGAACTTCGGCCGCGTGTGGCACCTGAACCTGCACTCGATGCCCGACGACGCCTACCAGCGCCTGGGCATCCGCAGCCCGCATCCGCTGGCCGACTTCGTGCTGGGCGACCGGGACGGCAGCACCTGCAGCCCCGAGTTCGTGGCCCTGGTGGAGGCCGAACTGCGCGCCCGCGGCTACACCGTGGCGCGCAACGACCCCTACAAGGGCGTGGGCCTGATCGCCAAGATCGGCCAGCCCGCGCTGGGCCGCCACAGCCTGCAGATCGAGCTGCGTCGCCCGGTGTACATGAACGAGGCCACCCGCGAGCCCACCGCCAACTTCAGCGTGGTGCAGGCCGACCTGGCACAGGTGCTGGCCGCGATCGCGCGCTACGTCGGGGCGCAGACGGCCTGAACGGCTTCAGCCGGCAGGCGGTGCGTGGCACACCGCCTCGATGTTGTGGCCATCGGGGTCCAGCACGAAGGCGCCGTAGTAGTTCGGGTGGTAGTGCAGCCGCAGCCCCGGCGGGCCGTTGTCGCGGCCGCCCGCGGCCAGAGCCGCGCGGTGAAAGGCGTCCACCGTCTGCCGGTCGGCCACCCGAAAGGCCACATGCACCGGCGGCTGGTTGGGCGTGCCGCGGCTGATCCAGAACTCGGGCTTGGGCGGCTCGCCGAAGCCGGCCACGTCGGTATGGCCGGTGACCTCGGCCGCCAGCTCCACCAGCTGTTCGAAGCCCAAGGGCCGCAGCGCCTCGCGGTAGAAGGCCTGGCTGCGCGCGAAGTCGCTGACGGTGACGCCGGTGTGATCGATCATGGCAGTGGGTGCGAAGGGAATTGAACCGTTCGCGGACAATGTAGCGCCCCCTGCCGCCCCTGCATGTCCAGCCCCGCCCCTTTCCGTGTGCTGTCGGTCATCCCGCCGATGACGCAGCTCAACACGCCCTACCCCTCCACCGCCTACCTCACCGGCTTCCTGCGCTCGCGCGGGTTCGACGCGGTGCAGGAAGACCTGGCGCTGGCCCTGGTGCTGGACCTGCTGTCGCCCACGGGCCTGGCCGCCGTGCTTGAGCGGGCCGAGGCGCTGCCCGCTGCGCAGCGCAGCCCGCAGGTGGCGCATTTCGTGGCCAAGGCCGACCGTTACCTCGCCACCATCGGCCCCACCATCCGCTTCCTGCAGGGGCACGACGCGACGCTGGCCCACCGCATCGCCACCCGGCGCTGGCTGCCGGAGGGCGCACGCTTCCGCTCGCTGGACGTGTACGTGGACGACGACGGCGGCGACCCGCTGGCCTGGGCCTTCGGCGCGCTGGGCCTGCAAGACCGTGCCCGCCACCTGGCCACGCTGTACCTGAACGACCTGGCCGATGTGCTGCGCGACGCCATCGACCCGCGCTTCGAGTTCGTGCG
>NZ_CAXFDV010000324.1:0-1824 GCF_964001545.1 uncultured Aquincola sp. | reverse complement strand
CGGTGGTGCTGGTGGGCTCGGCGCTGGGCGTGTTCTCTTACGTGGTGGGCAGCTCGGTGTACTCCAGGTACCTGCTGTTTCCGTACATCCCGGGCTCGGGCGAGCTGATGGTGTTCTGCGCCGCCATGGCAGGTGCCGGCCTGGCCTTCCTGTGGTTCAACGCCCACCCGGCGCAGGTGTTCATGGGCGACGTGGGTGCGCTGTCGCTGGGCGGCGCGCTGGGCACCATCGCCGTCATCACCCGGCAGGAAATCGTGCTGGCCATCATGGGCGGCGTGTTCGTGGCCGAGGCGCTGTCGGTCATGGCCCAGGTCACCTGGTTCAAGTACACCAAGAAGCGGTATGGCGAAGGCCGGCGCATCCTCAAGATGGCGCCGCTGCACCACCACTTCGAGAAGAGCGGCTGGCGCGAGACGCAGGTCGTCGTGCGCTTCTGGATCATCACCATGCTGCTGTGCCTGATCGGCCTGGCCAGCCTGAAGCTGCGTTGACCATGGACCACTTGAACAACCGCCACCTGCTGGTGCTGGGCCTGGGTGAATCCGGCCTGGCCATGGTGCGCTGGTGCGCTTCGCACGGCGCCCATGTGCGGGTGTGGGACTCGCGCGAGGCGCCGCCGCAGGCCGCCACGCTGCACGCCGAGTGGCCGCAGGTGCCGCTGGCCAGCGGTGCGCTGGACCCGTCGACGGCGCTGCAGGGCGTGGAACTGGTGCTCAAGAGCCCGGGCCTGTCGCCGCTGGACGAACGCATCCGCCCGCTGCTGGAAGAAGCCCGCGCTGCCGGCATTCCGGTGCAGGGCGAGCTGGACCTGTTCGCGCGTGCGCTGGCCGAGCTGAAGCACCGCCGTGGCTATGCGCCGCAGGTGCTGGCCATCACCGGCACCAACGGCAAGACCACCACCACGGCGCTCACCGCGCTGCTGGTGGAACGCTGCGACAAGCGCGTGGCCGTGGCCGGCAACATCGGCCCGACGATGCTGGACACGCTGGCCGCCGCGCTGGCGCAGGAGCCGGAGGCTGAGCCGGTGGTGGACGCCGCGCCCGAGGCTGCAGCGCACACCGTGGCGCAGGCCGCGCCCACCGTGGCCGCCGAAGCGACCGTCGAAGCCGAAGCACCAGCCGCCACCGCAGAGCCGGCCGCCGTCGACGTGGCCACAGCCGAAGACGACGCCCCGGCCGCCGAGGCCGACCGCGACGCGGAAGCCGAAGCCGCCCTGCTGCCCGACGACGCCCCGCTGGTGCTGGCCCCGCCGCCGCCGGCCGCCCCGGTGTTCCAGGTGCTGCCCGAGGTCTGGGTGCTGGAGCTGTCCAGCTTCCAGCTCGATGGCGTGCGCGGCTTCGAGCCCAGCGCGGCCGCCATCCTCAACCTCAGCCAGGACCACCTGGACTGGCACGGCGACATGCGCGCCTATGGCCAGGCCAAGGCCCGCATCTGGGGCGAGCAGGCGGTGCTGGTGGTCAACCGCGACGACCCGGCCGTCGAAGGCCTGGTGCCCGCGCCTTTGCCCGAAGTGAACGCCACCACCGGCAAGCCCTTCAAGGCCGCCAAGGGCAAGGCGCCGCGCACCGTGGCCCGCAAGGCCGTGCGCTTCGGCCTGGATGCGCCGCGTGAGCCCGGCGACTTCGGCCTGGTGACCGAGAACGGCATCGCCTGGCTGGTGCGTGCGCTGGAAGCCGACCCCACCGAAAAGCGCCGCAAGGGTGAAGCGCCCGAGATCCACCTGCAGCGGCTGATGCCGGCCGATGCGCTGCGCATCCGCGGCCGCCACAACGCCGCCAATGCGCTGGCCGCGCTGGCGCTGGCCACCGCCATCGGCTGCCCGCT
>NZ_CAXFDV010000323.1:0-6128 GCF_964001545.1 uncultured Aquincola sp. | reverse complement strand
GGCCATCCGCAAAACGCGTGCTGATGAAGTCCACGAAGGCCCGCACCTTCGGGCTGGCCAGCCGGCGCGAGGTGTGCAGCACCCACAGGTCCACCTCGCGGCCCGCCACCTCGCCCCATTGGCGCAGTTCGCCGGAGGCGATCGGCTGCCAGGCGATGGACAGCGGCAGCAGTGCGACGCCGCCACCGGCGATGGCCGCGTCGCGCAACATCAGCATCGATGTCAGGCGCAGCACCGGTTGCGGCGCTATCACCAGCCGCCCGCCGTCGAGCGTCCAGGTCTCGCCGTCCTTCAGCATGTGCACGATGGCCGGCACGCCCACCGGCTGGCGGCGCGCCCGTGGCTGGGGCAGCGAGGGCGCGGCCACCACCACCAGCCGGTCTTTCGCAAAGGCGCGGCCCACCAGCGCCGTGTCGGGCCGCGGGTTGGGGCGGATGGCCAGGTCGAACTGCTCGTCCACCAGGTCCACCAACCGGTCTTCGGCCACCACCTCCACCGTCACCTCGGGATAGCGGGCGCGGAACTCCGCGGCGATGCGGCCCATGGCCAGCTGCGCGAACAGCAGGGGCGCCGCGATGCGCAGCCGGCCGCGCACCTGCTGGCTGCCTTCCCGTGCCGCGGTGAAGGCATCGGCCACCTCGTGCATCGGGCCTTCGGTGCGGCTCTGCAACTGCCGGCCCGCTTCGGTGAGTTCCAGGCCGCGCGCGTTGCGCTCGATCAGGCGCACGCCCAGGGCTTCTTCCAGCTCGGCCACCCGGCGCGACAGCGTGGCCTTGGATCGGCGGCTGGCCCGGCTGGCGCGGCCAAAGCCGCCGTGCGTGGCCACCAGGTTGAAGTCGGCCAGGGCGTTCAAGTCCATGTGTTCCATATTCAAGACGGTGGGTCCTGATTCTGGTGACTATGTTCAAAGCATGCAACGGCCTATCGTTCAGGCACTGGCTGGCAGCCAGCCCTCAACCCCTCTCAGGAGCAGTTCCATGTCCATCCTCGTCATCGGTGCCACCGGCACCATCGGTTCCCTCGTCGTTCAAGGCCTGGCGCAGCAGGGCGCCCAGGTGCGGGCGCTGGTGCGCCAGCCGGCCCGGGCCAGCCTGCCGCCCGGCGTGCAGGCCGTGGCCGGCGACCTCACCGACGTGGCCACGCTGAGGGCCGCGATGGCCGGCGTGCGCACCCTGTTCCTGCTCAATGCGCTGGTGGCCGACGAACTCACGCAGTCGCTGCAGGCGCTGAACGTGGCGCGTGAAGCGGGCATCGAGCGCATCGTCTACCTCTCGGTGATCCATGCCGAGCTGTACCCCGACGTGCCGCACTTCGCCAGCAAGCACACGGTGGAGCGGCTGATCGAGCAGCTCGACCTGCCGGCCACCATCCTGCGCCCCGCCTACTTCATGCAGAACGACATCGGCCTGCAGCCGGTGATCGAAGGCCATGGCGTGTTCCCGATGCCGATCGGGCCGGTCGGCGTGGCCATGGTCGATGGCCGCGACATTGCCGACGTGGCGGTGGCCGAACTGCTGCGCCGCGATGGCGCTGCCGGCCCGCTGCCGCGGCTGACGCTGGACGTGGCCGGCCGTGAGGTGTTCACCGGCGCTGCGGCCGCCGCGGTGTGGAGCGAGCAGCTGGGCCGACCCGTCCACTACGGCGGCGACGACGTGGAGGCCTTCGAGCGCCAGCTCTTAAGTCAGCAGGTGCCTGCCTGGATGGCCTACGACCTGCGCCTGATGATGGCCCGCATCCAGCAGGTGGGCCAGCGGCCGGCGCCGGGCGCGGTCGAGCGGCTGGAGCAGATCCTGGGCCGGCCGCTGCGCAGCTACCAGGCCTTCGTGGCCGAGCGGGTACGGCCGGCCTGAAGCAGCCGCCAGCGGCTCAGCCCGCCCGCCGCCCCAGCATGATGATGGCCATGCCCGCCAGGCTCACCGCCACGCCCAGCCAGTCGGTGAGCAGCGGGCGCACCTTGTCCACCGCCATCAGCCAGACCATGGCGACGCCGATGTACACGCCGCCATAAGCCGCGTACACGCGGCCGGTGGCGGTGGGGTGCAAGGTGAGCAGCCATGCGAACAAGGCCAAGCTGGCGGCGGCCGGCAGCAGCAGCCAGGCGCTCTTGCCCTGCTTCAACCACAGGTAGGGCAGGTAGCAGCCCAACAGTTCGGCCACCGCGGTGAGCACGAACAGCAGCAAGGTCTTGATCAGGTCCATGCCGCATCGTCCAGCAAAGCCACCAGGGCCGCATTGAAGGCGTCGGCCGCCTCGTAGGCCACCCAGTGCCCCGCCCCGGCGATGAACTGCAGCGTGCCGCCGGCCGGCGCCAGGGCCAGCGCCTCGCGCACCACCTGCAGCCTGCCGCGGTACAGCACGTCGTCGTCGCCCCACAGGCCATGCACCGGGCATTGCAGATGGGGCAGGGTGCGCCGCAGCAGGTCGGTGCGCATCAGGCGGCGCCGGCGCATGCGGTCGCGTTCGATGTTGGCGCCGTGCAGCGCCACCGCCAGGGCGTCGATGGCTTCAGCGCGCGACAGCATCAGCACGCCCAGGTTGTGGCTATGCAGCGCGTCGCGGCGTTCACCCGCCGGAGCGGTGTCCCAGGCGCGCAGCGGCAGCGGCGCCATCGGTGCTTCGCTCAAGGCCGGTGCACCCACCAGCACCAGGCGCCGCACGCGGGCCGGGTGGGCTTGCGCCCACAGGCCGGCCACCAGACCCCCGAACGAAAAGCCCACCAGGTCGACCGGCGCATCGCCGATCAAGGCCTGCAGGCCTTGCTCCAGCCAGTGCGGCAGCACGTCGGCATCGTGGCCGTCGCGCGGCTCGGCCGAATCGCCGAAGCCCGGCATGTCGGCCGCCAGCACGCGGTGGCCGGCCTGCACCAGCGCCCCGATGTTGCGGGCCCAGTGGGTCCAGCTGCCCGCGCCGCCGTGCAGCAGCACCACCGGCGGGCCGCTGCCCCAGGCATGCCAGACCAGCGTGCCATCGCCGCAGGGCGTGTGCAGCACGGTGCTGGCGGCTTGCAGCGCCTGCAGGTCGGTCAGTGTTCGAACGTGGAGGGGCAATTCAACTTCAGGCATGTACCCAAGGTTAGCCCTATGGCGGCACCGCCCGCGCCCGCATATCGTTTGTCCACTTTATGGATGCGCTGTCCACATGGTGGACACACCCGGTCTGGCAGTTCGGCGGACCGTGGCGCGCCTCCCCATCGTCCGTCCGAGATTGCCGTGCCCCTCGACCGACCCGATGCCGATCCGCTGGTGCCCTACCAGCTGCCGTTTCCGCCCGATGCACTGCCCGAGATCGTGGTGCCCGACGCGGTGCCCGAAGACGAGCGCCTGTGGGTGCCGCAGGCCGAGAACGTGTGGTTCCGCCCGCTGTGCCTGAACGCCAGTCAGGGCTACTGGATGAACCTGCTGCGGGTGCGCAAGTCGGGCGTGCTCAGCCGCCACCGGCATCCGCAGGCGGTGCACGGCTTCGTGCTCAAGGGCCGCTGGCGCTACCTGGAGCATGACTGGGAAGCCACCGCCGGCAGCTACGTGTTCGAGCCGCCGGGCGAAACCCACACGCTGGTGGTGCCCGAAGGCGTGGAAGAAATGATCACCTTCTTCCAGGTCAACGGCGTGATGGTCTACACCGACCCGCAGGGTGCGGTGCTGGGCTATGAAGACGTGTTCACCAAGATCGACCTATGCCGCCGGCACTACACCCAGGTGGGCCTGGGCGAAGACTTCGTGCAGCGCTACATCCGCTAAAGCCGCTTTTGAGGAGGAGACCCAGATGCCCTTGATCCACACCCTGCGCAGCCGCTGGCTGCCCGCGCTGGCGCTGGCCACCGGCCTGGCCGCCAGCTTCACCGCACCGGCCACCGCGCAGCCGGTGGACTACCCCAACCGGCCGATCGAGCTGGTGGTGCCCTTCCAGCCCGGCGGCGGCACCGATGCGCTGGCCCGCGCCTTTGCCGAGGCGGCGCGCAAGCAGGTGCCGCCGGGCATCGTCATCGTCAACAAGCCGGGCGCCAGTGGCGCCATCGGCTGGAGCGAGGTGATCCATGCCAAGCCCGACGGCTACAAGCTGGCGCTGGTGACGGTGGAGCTGACCACGCTGCCGCACATGGGCCTGGCCAAGTTCACGCATGAAGACTTTGCGCTGATCGCACGGCTCAATGCCGACCAGGCGGCCATCACCGTCAAGGCCGATGCGCCCTACAACACCATCGAAGAGTTCCTGGCCGCGGCCCGCAAGACGCCGGGCGAGATGAAGGTGGGCAATGCCGGCAACGGCTCCATCTGGCACCTGGCCGCCGCCGCGCTGGAAGACAAGACCGGCACCCAGTACAACCATGTGCCCTTCCAGGGCGCGGGCCCGGCGGTGCAGGCGCTGATGGGCGGCCACATCGACGCGGTGGCGGTGAGCCCGGCCGAGGTGGGCACCTACGTGGCCAGCGGCAAGCTCAAGACGCTGGCGGTGATGGCCGACAGCCGCGTCAAGGGCTTCGAGAAGGTGCCCACGCTGAAGGAGCGCAACATTGACCTCGTCATCGGCACCTGGCGCGGCCTGGCGGCGCCCAAAAACACGCCGCCCGAGGTGATGGCCTGGCTGCGCAACATGACGGCCAAGACCGCCAACGAGCCGGCGCTGCGCGAGGCCATGGACAAGCTGAACCTGGGCTACTCGTACGCCGACGACGCGGCCTTCCGCGCCGCGATGGCGCGCGACAACACCTACTTCAAGGCCTTGATGGCCAAGTTGAACATCAAGAATTGATGAGCACGGCGACCTACCTTCCCACGATGCTCCAGGGCCGCCACGCCCTGGTCACCGGCGGCGCCCAGGGCATCGGCGCGGCCATTGCTCATCACCTGGCGTCCCTCGGCGCGCAGGTCACCGCGGCCGACCTGGGCGGCGGCGACGGCTCGCTCGCCGAAGGCGTGGCGCTGCGCCAGGCCGACGTGACCGATGAGGCCAGCGTGCAGGCGCTGATGGCCGGGCTGGACCGGCTGGACATCGTCGTCAACTGCGCCGGCATCATCCGCCGCGGCGCCGAGCATGCGCTGCCGGTGTTCGAGCAGGTGCTGGCCGTCAACCTCACCGGCAGCATGCGGGTGTGCACCGCCGCGCGGGCCCACCTGCGGGCCACGCAAGGCTGCATCGTCAACATCGCCAGCATGCTCAGCTTCTTTGGTGGTGGCCTGGTGCCGGGCTATTCGGCCAGCAAAGGCGGGGTGATGCAGCTCACCAAGTCGCTGGCCATCGCCTATGCCGAAGACCGCATCCGCGTCAATGCGGTGGCGCCGGGCTGGATTGCCACGCCGCTGACCCAGCCGCTGCAGGACGACCCGGCGCGCAATGGCCCCATCCTGGCGCGAACGCCGCTGGGCCGCTGGGGCACGCCGGCCGACGTGGCGCAGGCGGTGCTGTTCCTGTGCTCACCGGCGGCGGGCTTCATCACCGGCGTCACGCTGCCGGTGGACGGCGGCTACCTGGTTGCCTAGACAAGTGCCGTGATGCAGCCAGCCGTCCAGGGCACCGCCGCCTTCGGCAAGTTCATGCAGGTGCTGCAGCTCGTGGCCGATGCACCCGGCCCGATGAGCACCGCCGAACTCACCCGCGCCAGCGGCTTTCCGCGGCCCACGCTGCACCGCATCGTCGCGGCGCTGCTGGCCGAAGGGCTGCTGCGGGAGGCCGATGGCGGCGGCGCCTATGAACTGGGCCCGCGGCTGATGGAACTGGCCAGCCGCAGCTGGGGCCGGCTGGGGCTGCGCGGCGCCGCGGCCGATGCGCTGCGCCTGCTGCGCGACACAACGGGCGAAACCGTGCACATGGCCGTGCCCAGCGGCGCGCGCATGGTCTACATCGAGAAGCTGGAAAGCCCGAGCGCGGTGCGCATGGCCTCGCGCGTGGGCAGCAGCATGCCCATGCATTCCACCGCGGTGGGCAAGGCCTACCTGGCGGCGCTGGACGACCCGCGGCGCCAGGCGCTGCTGCCCACGCTGGAACTCACGCGCCACACTGAGCACACCGTGGTGCGGCCCGAAGCCCTGCGCCGCCAGCTGCAGCGGGTGCAGGCCCAGGGCTGGTCGGTGGACGACGAAGAGAACGAGGCCGGCATCACCTGCTATGGCGCCGTGATCCGCAACGGCAGC
>NZ_CAXFDV010000322.1:0-2335 GCF_964001545.1 uncultured Aquincola sp. | reverse complement strand
TTCAACTCGCTGTTCACCGTCAGCCTGACGGTGGTGCTGGGCATCCTCGTCAACAGCATGCTGGCCTATGCGCTGGCCCGCTTCCGCTTCGCGGGGCGGCAGCTGCTGCTGTCCATCGTGGTGGCGCTGATCATCATCCCGTTCGAGGCGATTGCGGTGCCGCTGCTGCTGCTGGCCAACCAGCTGCCCTGGTTCAGCGGTGAGCTCGGCTGGCTGGACAGCTACCGGGTGCAGATCATCCCGTTCATCGCCAATGCCTTCTCGGTCTACCTCTTCTACCAGTTCTTCATCGCACTGCCCAAGGACCTGGAAGAAGCGGCGCTGATGGACGGCGCAGGCCGGCTGCGCATCTACTGGAGCATCGTGATGCCGCTGTCCAAGCCGGTGATCGCCACGGTGGCGGTGCTGCAGTTCCTGGCCCGTTGGGGCGACCTGCTGTGGCCCATCATGGTGGTGCGCGGCGACACCTACGCCACGCTGCCGCTGGCGATGCAGACCTTCTTCGGCCAGTTCCCGCGGCAGTGGGGTGACGTGATGGCTTTCGCCGCCATGGCCACGTTGCCCACGCTGCTGGTGTTCCTGATCTTCCAACGCTGGTTCGTGCGCAGCGCGATCTCCAGCGGCGTCAAAGGCTAACGAGACAACCCCATGGCCAGCGTTTCACTCCAAAAAATCCACAAGACCTACGCCGGCGGCGTGCACGTCATCAAGGGCATCGACCTGGACATCGCCGATGGCGAATTCATGGTGTTCGTCGGCCCCTCGGGCTGCGGCAAGAGCACGATGATGCGCATGATCGCCGGGCTGGAAGACATCACCGACGGCGAGCTGCGCATCGGCGACCGGCTGGCCAACGACCTGCCGCCGGTCGACCGCCAGGTGGCGATGGTGTTCCAGAGCTATGCGCTCTACCCGCACATGACGGTGGGCGAGAACATGGGCTTCGGCCTGAAGATCAACGGCGCCTCGCGCGACGAGGTCAAGGCCGCCGTCGGCCGCGCCGCCGAAGTGCTGCAGATCACCCACCTGCTGGACCGAAAGCCCAAGGCCTTGTCGGGCGGCCAGCGCCAGCGCGTGGCCATCGGCCGCGCCATCGTGCGCAAGCCCGGCGTGTTCCTGTTCGACGAACCGCTGTCCAACCTGGACGCCGGCCTGCGGGTGCAGATGCGGGTGGAGCTGGCCAAGCTGCACCAGGAACTGGGGACCACGATGATCTACGTGACCCACGACCAGACCGAGGCCATGACGCTGGGCAACCGCATCGCGGTGTTCAACGGCGGCCACATCGAGCAGGTGGGCCCGCCGATGCACCTGTACCAGCATCCGGCCAACACATTCGTCGCGGCCTTCCTGGGCTCGCCCAAGATGAACCTGCTGCCCTGCGAGGTCAGCTCGCCCAGCGGCCACGACCTGCTGGTGCAGCTGAGCGAGCAGGCCAGCTTCAGCACCCCGCGCAACGATGCCTCCCGCTATGCCGGCCAGCCGCGCCGCATGACGGTGGGCGTGCGGCCCGAGTCGCTGGCCGTGGCCACCGCGGGCAGCGGCATCGCCGCTGCGGTGGTGCTGGTCGAGCGCCTGGGCGACGTGCAGGTGGTGCATGCCCGCGTGGCCGGCACCGAGTCGGTGGTCACCGTCAAGCTGCCCGAGAACGGCCAGGCCCTGGCGGCGGGCCAGGCGGTGGTGCTGCGGCCCGAGCCGGGCAGCTGCTACCTGTTCGACGAAAACGGCCGGGCGGCCTGACGATCCGGCGGGGTTTGCGACTATCCTTGGCCCCCTCCGATCCAGCATTCCCCGGAATCCGATCCTTCGTGCCGACCGATCTGAAGCAGTTGTCGGCCCGCCTCGGCCTGTCGGCCACCACCGTCAGCCGTGCCCTCAACGGCTACGACGACGTGAGTGCCAAGACGCGCGAGCGGGTCGAACAGATGGCCCGCGAGCTGGGCTACCAGCCCAACCGCACCGCCCGCCGGCTGGCGCGCGGCCGCGCCGACGCCGTGGGCCTGGTGTACCCGCTGGATGCGGGCGACCTGGGCGACCCGCGTTTCCTGGAGGTGATCGAAGGCCTGTCCGACCGGCTCGAAGCCGACGACATGGACCTGCTGCTGGCCTCGGCCCGTGAGCGCACCGAGCTGCGCACCTACCAGCGGCTGATCAGCGGCGGCCGGGTCGATGGCGTCATCGTCGCCCGCACCCGCGTGGAAGACGAGCGCATCGACTACCTGCAACGCGTCGGCGTGCCGATGGTGGCCTATGGCCGCACGGCCCAACCCGACGGCTTTGCCTGGTTCGACTTCGACAACGAAGCCGGCCTGGTGCTGGCGGTGCGGCAGATGGC
>NZ_CAXFDV010000321.1:0-4958 GCF_964001545.1 uncultured Aquincola sp. | reverse complement strand
GTGCGCTGCTGGCGCCCGAGCTGGCACGCCTGGGCTGGACGCCCGCCGAGGGTGAAGGCTCCGAGCCGCGGGCGCTGCGCAACCAGCTGATCCGCCAGCTGGCCATGTTCGGCGATGCGCAGGTGCTGGCCGAAGCGCGCCAGCGCTTCGATGCCGACGTGGCCGGCAACCAGCCGCTGCCCGCGGCCATCCGCAGCGGTGTGATCGGTGCCGTGGGCGCGCAGGCCGATGGCGAGCGCTTTGCTCAGCTGCTGCAGCGGCTGCAGCAGGCCACCAGCGACGAAGACCGCTGGACGTATGCGCGGGCCCTGGCCTCGGGCACCGACGAAGCGCAGCTGCGCCGGCTGCTCAGCGCAGCGCTGTCGGGCATCACCGCGCCCAACGTGGCGTCGGCCATCCCGTCGATGGCCGGTGAGCTGGGGCCGCTGGGCGAAGTGGCCTACCGCCATGTGCTGGACCACTGGCCCGAGTACGAGACGCTCACCGGCATCCAGGGCCGGCAATACCTGCTGCCGGGCTCGGCCTCGCGCTTCGTGCAGCCGGCACAGGCCCAGGCCCTGGTCGACGACCAGGCCCGCCTGGTGGGCAAGGGCGGCGCGCTGACGGCCGGCCGCCAGGCCGAACAGATCCGCCTGCATGCCCGCATGCGCGAGCGTGATGCGGCGGCGCTGGACAAGCTGCTGGCCGGCTGGCAGCCGCAGCATTGACGCTGGCCGCGACCTGGCGGTCTGAGCTGGCTCAGCCGCCCAGCATCGCCAGCGCCGCCTGGTGCAGCGCCGGCGTGGCCGCCGCCACCACGCGGCCATCAGAGTCCATGGTCAACGGCTGGCCCTGCCAGTCGGTCATCACGCCGCCCGCGGCTTGCACCAGGCCGGCCACGGCCAGGTAGTCGTAGGGCTGCAGGCTGGCTTCCACCACCAGATCCACCGTGCCGCCGGCCAGCTGCGCATAGCTGTAGCAGTCGCCGCCGAAGCGGCGCAGCGCGCAACGCCGGCTCAGCGCATCGAAGCGCGGCCATTCTTCAGCGCTGAACACGTCGGGTGAGGTGGTGAAGATGCGCGCCTGATCGAGCGCGGTGCAGCCGCTCACCCGCACCGGCTGGCCGTTGCACCAGGCGCCCTCACCCACCACGCCCACCCAGCGCTCCTTGAGCACCGGCATGTCCACCAGGCCCAGCTGCACACGGCCTTGGTGCATCAGCGCGATCAGCGTGCCCCACAAGGGCGAACCGGTGATGAAGCTCTTGGTGCCGTCGATGGGGTCGAGCACCCACACATGGGGCGCGTCCAGCCGCTCGCGGCCGTGTTCTTCGCCCAGGATGCCGTGATCGGGCAGCTCGGCGCGCAGCATCGTGCGCATGGCCGCTTCCGCCTCGCGGTCGGCCAGCGTCACCGGGCTGGCATCGGCCTTCAGGTCCACCGCCAGCGGGGTGCGGAACAGCGGCAATGAATGCGCCGCAGCCACGTCGGCCAGGCGGCCGGCGATCGATAGCAGATGGGGCGTGGACATGGGGCTCCTGATGTGTGAACAAGCGTGACGGCGGCCGCCATTGTCGGGCGGCGCCGGTCTTTTGCCGGTCATATTGGATGGCTAACCTCGGCAAGGCGGGCAACCCCAGAACACCACAAAGCAGGGCGGATGCAGTACCGCTGGCGTGCGGCGCCGACCCTGCCTCGACCCGCGCATCAACGCCAAGAGGGTAACCACATGAAGTACACGACCGCCCAGGTCGCGGCCGCCGCATGGCTGGCTGTTTCCGCTTGCACGGCCCAGGCCGCTGCCTACGACACCAACCTGATCTTCAACGGCGACGCCGAGCAAGGCACGGCCGGCTGGCAGACCTATGCCAACACGCCGATGTTCAGCGCGGTGAACTACGGCCCCAACTGGGTGATGCCCAGCCAGCCCGGGCCCGCCGACCGCGGCACCCAGCTGTTCGTCGGCGGCAGCGGCGTGCCCTACGCCGGTGGCTGGCAGACGGTGGACCTGAGCGCCAATGCCGCCGCCATCAACGCCGGCCAGGTGAGCTTTCAGGTCTCGGGCTACCTGGGCGGCTGGACCAACCAGGGCGACAACCCGATGCTGTGGGTGACGTTCCAGAACGCCGCCAACCAGATGATCGGTGAAGCTGCGCTGGGCCCGGTGACGCCGGCCGACCGCAACAACACCACGGGCCTGTTCCTGCAGCAGGCCAGCGGCTGGGTGCCCACCGGCACCACCTCGGTCACCTTCAACCTGACGATGCAGCGGCTGGTCAGCGGTGACAACGACGGCTATGCCGACAACCTGGCCTTCAGCATCTCGGCCGTGCCGGAACCTGAAACCTACGCGCTGATGCTGGCCGGCCTGGCCGCCGTGGGCGTGGCCGCACGCCGTGCGCGCCGGGCCTCGCGCTGATTTCCCCTTCACATATACAGACACACAGGAGTTGAACATGTCTAGACAAGCCAAGCACTGGGGCAGCGCCCTCGCCCTCGCCTTCACCCTGATCGCCCCGCTGGCCGGCCATGCCGCCACGGTGCTGAACTTCGACGACCTGACCGACGGCATGGTGCCGGCGCAGTACGGCGGCCTGGACTGGTCGCAGTCCTTCCTGTCGTTCAGCGACCCGATGCTGTTCCCGGCCCATTCGGGCGACCGCCTGGTGGCCACCGACTGGTCGGCCACCAACGACACCAGCAGCATCCGCTTCAATCAGGCCGCCACCTTCCAGGGCGCCTGGTTCTCGGGCTATGAAGACGCGGCGGTGAGCTTTGCCCTCTTCTACCAGGGCCAACAGGTGGGCAGCTCGGGGCTGCTCAAGCCCGGCAGCACGCCCGCCTTCCTGGCCAGCGGCTACGCCGGCCTGGTGGACGAAGTGCGCGTGCACAGCGCCGCACACAGCGGCTTTGGCATGGACGACTTCACCTTCACCGCCGCCGTGCCCGAACCCGGCACCTACGCACTGATGCTGGTCGGCCTGGGCGCCGTCGGCTTCTTCGCCCGCCGCCGCCAGGCCTGACCCCTGCAGGAGCCATCGCCATGACCTCTTCCCAAGACCGCCGCGGCTTTTTGCGCAGCGTGGCCTCGGCCACCGGCGCCACCGCCGTGCTCAGCACCTTTCCGCCGGCCATCCAGCGCGCGCTGGCCATCGAGGCCAACAACCGCACCGGCACGCTGCGCGACGTCGAGCACATCGTGATCCTGATGCAGGAGAACCGCTCGTTCGACCACTACTTCGGCACGCTCAACGGCGTGCGCGGCTTCGGTGACCGCTTTCCGATTCCGGTGGCCGATGCCAACGGCATTGTGGGCCGCACGGTGTTCGTGCAGCCCAACCCGCAATCACAGCAACTGCCCGGCCGCCCGCCGGTGGGTGGCCCGCCGGCCATCGCGCCCTTTGCGCTGAACACCAAGCAGACCTTCGCGCACATGCGTGTCGAGGGCACGCCGCACAGCTGGACCGATGCCCAGGCCGCCTGGGACCAGGGCCGCATGAACCGCTGGACGGTGGCCAAGAACAACCACTCGCTGGGCTACTACACCCAGCAGGACATGCCCTTCCAGTTTGCGCTGGCCAATGCCTTCACGCTGTGCGATGCGTATCACGCCTCGTCGCAGACCGGCACCAACACCAACCGCCTGTTCCTGTGGACCGGCACCAACGACGGCCTGGGCCAGGGCAACGGCCCTTCCACCGACAACAGCCACGACTGGTTCAACGAGAACCCGGCCACCGACTACACCTGGACCACCTACCCCGAGCGTCTGCAGGCCGCCAACATCAGCTGGCAGGTCTACCAGAACATGGACGACAACTTCACCGACAACTCGCTGGCGGGCTTCAAGGCCTACCGCGATGGTTGGTACAACCGGCCCGGCTACTCGCAGGCGCTGAAGGACCGCGGCATCTCCACCCGCGACCTGGACAAGCTGCGCGAAGACGTGCTGGCCAACAAGCTGCCGCAGGTGTCGTGGATCGTGGCCACCGCCGAAGGCTCGGAGCACCCCGGCCCCTCCAGCCCGGCGCAGGGCGCCGACTACACCGCCAAGGTGCTGGAAGCGCTGACCGCCAACCCCGAGGTGTGGAGCAAGACGGTGCTCTTCATCAACTTCGACGAGAACGACGGCTTCTTCGACCACGTGCCGCCGCCGGCGCCGCCGGCCTGGGTGGCCGCGGGCCAGTACGCCGGCGGCAGCACCGCCGATGCACGCGCCGAGTACAACGAGATCCTCAACGGCTCATCGCCCACCTACCTGCACCGCACCTACGGCCTGGGCCCGCGCGTGCCCATGTACGTGGTGTCGCCCTGGAGCAAGGGCGGCTGGGTGAACTCGCAGGTGTTCGACCACACCTCGGTGCTGCGCTTCGTCGAGGCGCGCTTCGGCGTGGCCGAGACCAACATCAGCCCGTGGCGCCGGGCGGTGTGCGGCGACCTGACCAGCGCCTTCAACTTCCGCAACCCGAACGACAACACCTTCTTCGCGCAGCTGCCGGCCACGCTGGCGCTGGCCGATCAGGCCCGCGCGCTGTCGAAGCGGACCACGCCGCCCACGCCTAGCAGCTTGGCCCTGCCTTCGCAGGCGGTGGGCGTGCGCCCCTCGCGCGCACTGCCCTATGAGCTGCATGCCACCGCCCGCGTGGTGGCCAACCGCCAGCTGGCGGCCGCGCAGGTGGAAGTGACCTTCCGCAACACCGGTGCGCAGGCCGCGGTGTTCCATGTGTACGACCGCAAGAACCTGGCGGCCATTCCGCGCCGCTACACCGTGGAAGCGGGCAAGCAGCTGGTGGGCACCTGGACGGCCGAAGCCGCCGGCGCCTACGACCTGTGGGTGCTGGGCCCCAACGGCTTCCACCGCCACTTCACCGGCAATGCCCGCCGGGCGGTGTCGGCCGCGCAGCCCAACCCCGACGTGGAAGTGAGCTACGACAAGACCACCGGCGACCTGGTGGTGCGCCTGGTCAACAGCGGCAGCGG
>NZ_CAXFDV010000320.1:0-5444 GCF_964001545.1 uncultured Aquincola sp. | reverse complement strand
CGATGTGGTCGGGGTGCATGTGCGTGACGATCACCCGCAACACCGGTAGGCCTTGCAGCGCGGTGGCAAACACCTGCTCCCACGCCGCACGGGTGCCGGGGCTGTCGATGCCGCAGTCGACGATGGTCCAGCCCTCGCGCCCGTCCTGCCGGTCGCGCAGCAGCCACAGGTTGATGTGGTCCAGCGCAAACGGCAGCGGCATCCGCAGCCAGTGCACCCCCGGCGCCACTTCCAGCGTGCCGCCGGAAGCGGGCAAGGTGTCGCCCAGGGGATAGACAAGCTGCTCTTCGTCGGCGTTTGCCATGGTGATGGTGCGGGCCCGGCCGCAGTACATTACGTTTACGTCAACGTCAGTGTAGACATGCCCGCCGCGCCCCGCCCCGCCCAGGAAGGCAAGACCTTCAGCATTACCGAGCTTTCGCAGGAGTTCGAGGTCACGCCGCGCGCCATCCGCTTCTATGAAGACATGGGGCTGCTGGCGCCCGAGCGTCGCGGCATGAACCGCGTGTACAACCACCGCGACCGCACGCGGCTCAAGCTCACCTTGCGCGGCAAGCGCCTGGGCCTGAGCCTGTCCGAGGTCAAGCAACTGGTGGACATGTACGAGTCGCCGTCCGACACCGCGCAGCAGCTGGAGGCGTTTCTGGCCATGCTGCAATCGCACCGGCAACAGCTCGAGCGCAAGCTGAAGGACCTGCAGCTCACGCTGGCCGAGATCGGCCAGCATGAAGCACGCTGCCGCCGCATGCTGGCCGATGCGCGACGGGCCGAGCCGCCCGCGCCACCGAAGCGCGCCGTGGCGGCCCGCCGCACCCGCACCCAGAAGGAGGCTTCATGACCCCCGGAACGCCGCTGCCCACGCTGGTGGGCCAGCGCTGCACCCTGCGCGAGCTCACGCCCGCCGATGCACCCAGCCTGCAACGCAATGCCGACGACGTGGAGGTGTGGCGCAACCTGTTCGAAGGTTTTCCGCACCCCTACACGCTGGCCGATGCCATCGCCTGGTGCGACGGCGGCGCCCGAGAATCGCACTACGGCCATGTGTGGGGCATCGCCGTGCGCGGCGAGGTGATCGGCTGCGCCAACGTGGCGCCGCAGCAGGGCCCGCTGCGCTGCAATGCCGAGGTCGGCTACTGGATCGGCCAGCCCCACTGGCGGCACGGCATCGCCACCGAGGCGCTGGGCCTGATCACCGACTGGGCCTGGCAGGCGCTGCCCGAGGTCACGCGCCTGTTTGCGCCCATCTTCGCGTGGAACACCGGCTCGCAGGCGGTGGCCCGCAAGTGCGGCTACATCAAGGAAGCCGACATGCCGCGCAGCGCCTTCAAGGACGGCCGCGTGATCGACCGCGTGCAGTTCGCCATCTACCGGCCTTGACGCCCGAACCCTTCCATCCCACTTCCAACAAGGCCTGATCGATGAGCCAAGACTCCCTCGACGACCTGCTCGACAAGAACCGACGATGGGCGGCCAAGGTCGAGCAGCACCAGCCCGGTTTCTTCAGCAGTCTGCTCAAGCAGCAGGAGCCGCAATACCTGTGGATCGGCTGCGCCGACAGCCGCGTGCCCGCCAACGAACTGGTGGGCCTGGCGCCCGGTGAGCTGTTCGTGCACCGCAACGTGGCCAACGTGGTGGCGCACTCCGACCTCAACTGCCTGTCGGTGGTGCAGTTCGCGGTCGACCAGCTCAAGGTGCAGCACATCATGATCGTCGGCCACAGCAACTGCGGTGGTGTGCGCGCGGCGCTGTACAACCAGCGCGTGGGCCTGGTCGACAACTGGCTGCGCCATGTGCAGGACGTGCGCAGCCGCCACCAGGCCTTCCTCGACAGCGTGCCCGAGCCGCGCCGCGTGGACGCGCTGTGCGAACTCAACGTGCTCGAGCAGGCCCGCAACGTGTGCGAGACCACCGTGGTGCAGGACGCCTGGCAGCGTGGCCAGACCGTGGTGATCCACGGCTGGTTCTACGGCCTGCACAACGGCCTGCTTCAAGACCTGCGCATGACGGTCGGCAACTCCGACGACGTCAACACCGCTTACGAAACCAGCCTTGCAGCAGTACAGCAGCGCTACACCCCTGCCACCTGACCTTCTGCTTCGCCCGCCCATGTTTCCGCACCAGCTCACCGACGGCCGTGCCTTCCACATCGCCCAGGCCCTGCGCGATGGCTTCAACCGCCACTACACGCTGTTCAGGCAGACCAGCGCCGAGGCCAAGCAGCGCTTCGAGCAGGCCGACTGGCAAGGCCAGCAGCGCGCCCAGCGAGAGCGGATCGAGTTCTACGACCTGCGGGTGGACGAGGCGGTGCAGCGGCTGCTCAACGAGTTCGATGCCAACGACCTGCCGATGGACGTGTGGCAGCAGGTCAAGCTGCACTTCATCGGCCTGTTGACCGACCACCACCAGCCCGAGCTGGCCGAGACCTTCTTCAACTCGGTCACCACCCGGGTGCTGCACCACAGCTACTTCCTCAACGACTTCATCTTCGTGCGCCCGGCGCTGAGCACCGAGTACATCGAGAACGATGAGCCGGCCGCCACGCCCACCTACCGCGCCTACTACCCCACGCGCGACACGCTGCACGAAACGATGGTGCGCGTGGTGCACAACTTCCAGCTGCAGCGCCCGTTCGAAGACCTGGAGCGCGACATCGCCCGCGTGCTGGAAGTGCTGGAGCCCGAGATGGGCATGAACCGGTTGCGCGCCAATTTCCAGATCCAGGTGCTGGCCTCGCTCTTCTATCGCAACAAGGGCGCCTACCTGGTGGGCAAGGTGATCAACGGCTTTCGCGAGCTGGGCTTTGCGCTGCCCATCCTGCACAACGACGACGGCCTGCTGGTGATCGACACCGCACTGCACGGCGAAGACGACCTGCAGATGCTGTTCAGCTTTGCGCGCGCCTACTTCATGGTGGACATGGAGATACCCAGCGCCTACGTGCAGTTCCTGCGCTCGCTGATGCCGCGCAAGCCGCGGGCCGAGATCTACAGCGCGCTGGGTCTGCAAAAGCACGGTAAGAACCTGTTCTACCGCGACTTCCTCTATCACCAGCGGCACAGCAGCGACCGCTTCCGCATCGCGCCCGGCATCAAGGGCATGGTGATGCTGGTGTTCGACCTGCCCTCGTTCCCCTACGTGTTCAAGTGCATCAAGGACTTCTACCCGCCGCAGAAGGAAACCACGCGGGAGCAGATCCAGGGCAAGTACCAGCTGGTGAAGACCCACGACCGCGTGGGCCGCATGGCCGACACGCTGGAGTACAGCAACGTGGCCTTTCCGCGCGCGCGCTTTGAAGAAGAGCTGATCGCCGAGCTGAAGCATTTCTGCCCCAGCCTGATCGAAGAAGACGGCGACTGGCTGGTCATCCGCCACGTGTACATCGAGCGGCGCATGATTCCGCTCAACATCTTTCTGCAGGAAGCCACGCCCGGCCAGATCGAGCATGCGGTGCTGGAGTACGGCAACGCCATCAAGGACCTGGTGGCGGCCAACATCTTCCCGGGCGACATGCTGTGGAAGAACTTCGGCGTCACGCGCCACGGCAAGGTGGTGTTCTACGACTACGACGAGATCGAGTACCTGACCGACTGCAACTTCCGCCGCGTGCCGCCGCCGCGCAACGAAGAAGACGAGATGTCGGGCGAGATCTGGTATTCGGTCGGCCCCCGCGACGTGTTCCCCGAGACCTTCGAGCCCTTCCTGCTGGGCAACCCCGCGGTGCGCAAGGTGTTCATGGCGCACCACGCCGACCTGCTCGACCCCGCGTTCTGGCAGGGCCACAAGGAGCGCATTGCCGCCGGCCATGTGCACGACGTGTTCCCTTATGAGCCTGAGCGCCGCTTCCACCTCCGTCACGCTGTTTGAAAGGACGAAACCATGAGCGCACCTGAATCCATCGTCATCGTGTCCGCGGCCCGCACGCCCATCGGCGGCCTGCTGGGCGACTTTGCCGCGCTGCCCGCGTGGGAGCTGGGCGCCGTGGCCATCCGCGCCGCGGTGGAGCGTGCCGGCGTGCCCGGCGACGCGGTGGACGAAGTGCTGTTCGGCAACTGCCTGATGGCCGGCCAGGGCCAGGCGCCCGCTCGCCAGGCCGCCCGCAAGGCCGGCCTGCCCGATTCGGCCGGCGCGGTGACGCTGAGCAAGATGTGCGGCTCGGGCATGCGGGCCATGATGTTCGGCCACGACATGCTGGCCGCCGGCAGTGCCGGCGTGGTGGTGGCCGGCGGCATGGAAAGCATGACCAACGCACCGCACCTGATGTTCGCGCGCAAGGGCATCAAGTACGGCGCCTCGGCGGTGTACGACCACATGGCCATGGACGGTCTGGAAGACGCGTATGAACGCGGCAAGGCCATGGGCGTGTTCGCCGAGTCGTGCGCGGCCAAGTACCAGTTCACGCGCGAGGCGATGGACCAGTTCGCCATCACCTCCACCCAGCGCGCGAAGCAGGCCAACGAAGACGGCAGCTTCGATTGGGAAATGGCGCCCGTCACCTTGCCCGGCAAGGCCGGCGACGTGCAGATCAGCCGCGACGAGCAGCCCTTCAAGGCCAAGCTGGACAAGATCCCGGGCCTGAAGCCGGCGTTCAAGAAGGACGGCACCATCACCGCCGCCACCTCGTCCAGCATCTCCGACGGCGCTGCCGCGCTGGTGATGATGCGCGAGAGCGATGCGGTGCGCCGCGGCGCCCGGCCCATTGCCCGCATCGTGGCGCACAGCGTGCACGCGCAGGCGCCCGAGTGGTTTGCCACCGCGCCGGCCGGCGCCATCGACAAGGTGCTGAAGAAGGCCGGCTGGCAGCCTGGCCAGGTCGACCTGTGGGAAGTGAACGAGGCCTTTGCCGCCGTCACCATGGCGGCCATGGCCGAGTTCAAGCTGCCCCACGACATCGTCAACGTGCATGGCGGCGCGGTGGCGCTGGGCCACCCCATCGGCGCCTCGGGCGCTCGCATCGTCGTCACGCTGCTGGGCGCGATGAAAAAGCGCAACGCCCAGCGCGGCGTGGCTTCGCTGTGCATCGGTGGCGGCGAGGCCACCGCCATGGCGCTGGAACTGCTGTGACCGGGGCCGCACGATGAAAGTCCTGGTGATCGGCGCCAGCCGCGGGCTGGGGCAAGAACTGGTGCGGCAATGCCTGGCCGACCGCGCCCAGGTCACGGCCACCGCGCGCGGTGCCGAGGGCGTGGCCGCGCTGCAGGCCATGGGCGCCGAGGCCTTTGCGCTGGACGTCAGCGATGCGGCCAGCGCCTCGGGCATCGCCTGGCGCTGCGACAACGCGGGCTTCGACCAGGTGTGGCTGATGGCCGGCGTGTACGGCCCGCGCACCCAGGCGCTGCAAACGCCCACCGAAGCCGACTTCGACGCGGTGATGCACACCAACGTACTGGGCGCCATGCGGGTGCTGCCGCAGCTGGCCGATGCGTTGGCGCCCGGCGCCAAGGTGG
>NZ_CAXFDV010000319.1:0-3820 GCF_964001545.1 uncultured Aquincola sp. | reverse complement strand
GTAGGCCAGACCCACGTAGAAGAACAGGTACTGAAGCGTGGTTTGCGCCAGGCCCAGCAGGCTCACGCGGCCCCAGGCGCGGGCATCGGGCAGGCGCACCGTGCGGCCCATCAGGGCCAGCGCGGCCAGCAGCACCCCGCCGGCGGCCAGGAAGCGCCAGCCGGCGAACAGCAGCTTGGCTGGCAGGTCGGCCGGCACGATCTGCAGCAGCGCGTAGCCGCTCTTGATGGCGGGGTAGGAGCTGCCCCACAGCAGGCAGCACAACAGGGCCAGGGCCACGACGTGGCGCGGCCGGGTGAACACGGACAGAGGGGTCAAGGCAACGGGCAAGAACGGTGCGGCGGCCAGGGTTGCCGCGGCGGAACTGCCCGGGCAGGGGCCGCCCGCGTGGGACGCAGGGCGCGTGGAAAGGCAGTCTAGCCCTGGCCCGCCGATGCCGCTGGCGGCGCCGGCAACAGCCCTTCGTGCAAGGCCACCTGCTCCAGCGCGGTCTCGAAGCTGGCGCGGGCGCTGGCGGCCACCCGTTGCAGGTAGGTGTGCAGCTGCGCATCGCTGGGGCCGCGGTCGGCGCATTCGGCGCTGTAGGCCTCGAAGTGCGACAGCTGCATCAGCAGCTCGGCCACGTGCCGCGGGCATTCGCAGGCGATGGTGGTGGACAGGCCGGCGAACTCGGCCAGTGCGGCGTCGGTCCAGCGGCGCGCCGGGATGGGCGCCTGCGGTGCGGGCAGGCCGGCCGGTCCGGGCGCGGCGGGCAGGTCCAGGGCCGGCGCTGCGGTCAGCGCCGCCTGTTCGGCCTCGCGCAGCGCCTGGCTGGCCAGCCAGCCGGCCAGCCAGGGGCCCAGCACCGCATCGGGCTGGGGCTCGCGCAACAGGGCCAGGCCGGTGTCGGCCAGCGCCTGGCAGGTGGCGTCGGCGGCATAGCGGTACAGCACCGCACAGGGGGCGCCCCGCAGCGCCGGGCAGGCGGCCTGCTGCTCGGCCAGCCAACCGGGGTGCAGGCGCGGCACTTCCAGCAGCCAGGCGTCCACCGGCTCGGCGGCCACGGCCGCCTGGGCCTGGGCCAGGCTGGCAAACGGCCCGCGCAGGTTCACCGCCAATGGCCAGCGCGTGGAAGCCATCTGTGCCTGCAGCCGCGCGGCCAGCGCCGGCCCCACCACCGCCAGCTGCCAGCGCCGGGCGGCTGTCCGCGGGGTGGCCGCCAGCGGCGCGGGTATGGGCGCGCTGCGCTGCTCGGCCAGCACGCTGGCATGGGTGCTGGCCACCTGCTGCAGCTGCGCCATGCTCAGCCCCGCCAGCTGGCCGATGGCATGGCCGCGATCGGTCAGCTGCTTGAGCAGCGCCAGCCGGCGCACTTCGTCGGCCGAATACAGCCGCTGGCCGCTGGCCGAGCGCTGCGGCTGGCTGAGGCCGTAGCGCCGCTCCCACACGCGCAGCGTGGCCACCGGCATCTGCAGCATGCGGGCGACCGCGCCGCTGCGGTGCAGGCTGCCGCCGCCGGAAGAGGCCGGGCTGGGGGCGGGCGGGGTGGGGTCCGGGGCAGGGCGCTTCATCGGTCAGGGCTCGCTGAATCGGATTTGAACGGGAGTATGAGGCCGGATCGGCCGGGTTTTGCGATTCATCAAGGGCCCTGACCCGCTTCAGGGCTACCCTGCGGCTTCATCCCAGCCATCGCAAGGAGACCCGACATGACCCGCCGACCCCAAGCCCCCCGCCAGCCGGCCACCGCCGCCGCCGATCCGGGCGCCATCCGCCAGCGCCGCGTGTTCCTGATGGCCGTGGCCGGCAGCGCCGCGGTGCTGGCCGCGCCGCGGGCCCGCGCCCAGGCCATGCTGGACGAGAAGGACCCGCAGGCCGCCGCGCTGGGCTACGTGGCCGATGCCAAGCGCGTGGACACCAAGAAGTACCCCAAGTTCGCGGCCGAGCAGCACTGCGGCAACTGCGCGCTGTACCAGGGCAAGGCCACCGACAAGGCCGCCCCCTGCCCGCTCTTCGGCGGCAAGCAGGTGGCCGGCGCCGGCTGGTGCAGCGCCTGGGCCAAGAAGGCCGGCTGACGCCCACGCACGGGGGCCGCGCGCCCCTATCATCGCCGCGCTGCGCCTGCTTCATCGGCGCACCGGGGGCCGCATGTACTTGAGCCGCAACCGGGCCGACGTGCTGGCCCGCGTGATGGGAACCCTGGCCGAGCCGCTGCAGGAGCAGCAGGTGCGCCAGCAGCTGGGCGGACTGATGCTGCAGCTGCTGGGCGCGCAGTTCTTCGCCAGCTATGTGTGGGACGAAGACGGCCAGCGCTTCGGCCATGGCGTGCACCTGGAGATGGACCCGGCCAACCTGGCCCGCTACGAGCGCCACTACCAGTTCCACGACCCCATCACGCTGGTGATGCGCCAGCACCGCCGCGCGGTGCGCGCCACCGACGTGCTGCCCCACCCGGCGCTGCGCCGCACCGAGTTCTTCAACGACTTTCTGGCGCGCGACGGCCTGCACTGGGGCATCAACCTCTACGCCTGGGACGGCGAGCACAACATCGGCGACATGCGCATCTGGCGCGACCGCCGGCATGCCGACTTCGACGACGACGACCGTGCGCTGCTGGACCTGCTGCGCCCGGCCTTCGTGGCGGCGCTGCGGCGCAGCCGGCAAGCGGGCGCGGCGGGCGTTGCCGGCATGCCGGCCGCGGCGGGCACGGACGAGCGCGAGGGCCTGCAGGGCCTGAGCACCCGCGAGCGTCAGGTGGCGCAGCTGGCCGCGCAGGGCCTGCCCGACAAGGCCATCGCGCAGCGGCTGGGCATTGCGCTGACCACCGTGCGCACGCACCTGGACCACGCCTTCCGCAAGCTCGACGTGCCCAACCGCGCCGCGCTGGCGCACCGTTTGCGCGGCTGAAGCGCCACACGCCTCCTCATTCCCGAGGATGGCGGCCGAGTGGGCGCCCCGCCTACCGTCCTGGCTCCACTGCCGGAGCCTCTGCATGCCTGCTTTCGTCGACCGCCGCCACTTCCTCAAGACCACCGGCGCCCTGGGCGCCTGCAGCGCCACCGGGGCCGCAGGCCTGCTGGCCGCCTGCGGCAGCGATGGGGGCTACAGCGCCGCCGAGCAGCGGCAGCTGAGCGCCGCTGAGACGGTCTCGGCCATCGCCCAGGGCCGGCTGACCGCCGAAGAACTGGTGACCACGCTGCTGGCCCGCGCCCGCGCGCTGGCTTCGCTCAACGCCTTCATCACGCTGGACGAAGCCGGCGCGCTGGCCGCGGCGCGCATGGTGGATGCCCAGGTGCGCAGCGGCGCCGCGCTGCCGCCGCTGGCCGGCCTGCCCCTGGTGGTGAAGGACAACATCAACGTGCGCGGCCTGCCCACCACCGGCGGCACGCCGGCCTTGCGCAACGTCGTGGCCGCAGCCGATGCGCCCAGCGTAGCCAAGCTGCGCCAGGCCGGCGCCATCGTGCTGGGCAAGACCAACCTGCATGAGCTGGCCTTCGGCATCACCAGCACCAACTTCTCGCCCTTTGCCGGGCCGGTGCACAACCCGTACGACGTGACCCGCATTCCGGGCGGCTCGTCGGGCGGCACCGCGGCGGCCATCGCGGCGCGCATCGCGGTGGCGGGGCTGGGCACCGACACCGGCGGCTCCACCCGCGTGCCGGCGGCCTTGTGCGGCATTGCCGGGCTGCGGCCATCGGTGGGCAATGGCGGGGCCGAGCGCCGCTACCACGAAGAAAACGCGGTGGTGCCCATCAGCCACACGCGCGACACCGTCGGCCCGATGGGCCGCAGCGTGGCCGACCTGGCCTGGCTGGATGCCGCCATCACCGGCACCGCCGTGCCG
>NZ_CAXFDV010000318.1:0-10564 GCF_964001545.1 uncultured Aquincola sp. | reverse complement strand
GCAGCCTGTTCATGGCGCTGGGCCTGGGCCTGGCCGGCAGCGAGGCGCTGGGCTACCTGCTGGGCGTGGCCATGGTGGCGGCCGCCATCTTCGTGCTGGGCGTGCTGGTGGAAACCGGGCTGCAGCGCGGCATGGCGCGGCTGGTCAACGGTGTGATGCTGCGCATCCCGGTCGTGCGCACGGTGTACGACATGGTGCGCAAGATGGTGGGCCTGTTCGCGCCCGGGCAGGACGACAGCCTGCGCTCGATGAGCCCGGTGTGGTGCCACTTCGGTGGCGTGGGCGGCGCCGCGGCGCTGGCGCTGCTGGGCAGCCCCGAGCCGGTGCTGCTGGAAGGCCGCCGCTACCTGGCGGTGATGGTGCCCACCTCGCCGGTGCCCATCGGCGGCGGGCTCTTGTACGTGCCCGAAGAATGGGTGGTGCGGGCCGACGTGGGCATCGATGCGGTGACCAGCATCTACGTGTCGATGGGGCTGACCTCGGCCCAGCACCTGGGCGTGGCGCCGCCGGTGGCCGGCAGCGCCGCGCCGGTGCGTCAGGGGCCCTGAAAGCCGCCTGCGCGCAGCGTGATCACCAGCGTGTCGCGGTGGCCGCCCGCGCCATCGGGCTGGATGGGCGTGCTCTCGTGGATCACGCGGCTGTCGTCCAGCAGCAGCGTGGTCCAGGGCTGCGTCATCGTGAAGCGCAGGCCGTGCGGGCCGTCGGCCTCGAACACCCGCGTCTCGCCGCCCTTGATGTGCTCACGCGCCACCAGGATCACCGCCACCAAGTCCACGCCGTCGCGGTGGGCGCCTTCGGGCGTGGGGCGGCCGATGCCGCCTTCGGTGTCGATACGGAAGGGATGCGCCTCGATGTACCAGGGCTGCGGCCCGCGCAGCGCGCTGGCGCGCTCGGCCAGCACCACCAGCAGCCGGTTCCACAGCGGGTCTTGCAGCAGCGCCGGCTCGATCGGCTCGAACCAGCGTTCGATGCCGCCGTGCAGCGCGTTGTATTCCACCGGCTGCCAGTGCGCGCGGTGCGGCACCAGGCTCACCTGGTCGCCATCGACCACGAAACAGCCATGCCGCCGCTTGCGGTAGCGGCCGCCGTCGCGCAGGTGCTGGTCGGGCGGCAGGTGGTTCCAGAAAGCCGGCCAGCGGCCCAGCGCCTCGGGGGAGGTGTCGAGGGCGGCGCAAAGGCCGGCGGCATCCAGCACCGCATGGCCTTGCCGCTTCAGGGCGGCATCGGCATGTGCTGGCGGGGTGATCGGGGGCTGCAACATGGTCGCTGCGAGGATAACCGGCGGCGGTGCCGCGCCGGCACGGCACAATCGGTAACCCCAGCGGTCTGCCTCCGATGTACAGCAAGTTCCGTCTTCTCGCGATGTTGCTGGCGCTGCATGCGCCGCCGCTGCTGGCCCACCCGGCAGCCGAGCTGCTGGCACGCAGCCGTCAGGCGCTGGGCACCCACCCCGAAACCAGCCGCGCGCTGGCCGAACAGGCGCTTGACACCCTGGCGCGCGAGCCGGATGCCGACCTGCAGTTGCGCGCCCGCGGCCTGCTGTGCGACTACCAGACCGAGCGCGACCTGGCAGCCGCCCAGGCGCAAGCCGGGCTGATGCGCAACCAGCTGCGCTTTGCCCGCCGGCCCGGCGCCGAGGCGGCAGTGCTGATCTGCGAAGGCGGCATCGAAGAGGCGCGGGGCGCCAGTGCCCGCGCCCTCGAGCTCCTGGAGCGGGCGGTGGCCAGCGCCCAGCAGGCCGCCGACGAAGAGCTGATGGCCGACGCGCTGTTCCAGCGCGGCTACCTGCGCGGTGTGCAGGGCGAACTGGCCACCGGTCTGGCCGACATGCGCGCGGCGATGGCGCTGTACGACAAGCTGCAGCAGACCCAGCAGGCGCAGAACACGCTCAACGGCATCGCCGTGCTGTTCAACCGCATGGGCGATGCGGCGCAGGCCCGTGCCTACCTGGAAAGCTCGCTGCGCCTGCAGCGCGAAGCCGGCCGTGTGCGCGAGCAGATGGTGACGCTGCACAACCTGGGCCGCACGCTGGAAAACATGGGCGAATGGGCCGAAGCCCACAAGGCCTTTGAAGAAGCCCTGCAGCTGGCCCGCAAGCTCGACTACCCGCGTGGCGAGGCGTATGCGCTGCGCGGCCTGGCCAGCGTGCGCAACGCACGCGGCGCCCCGGCCGAGGCCCTGGCGCTGCTGGACCTGGCCGCGCCGATGCAGGAAGACACGCCCGATGCCCGCCTGCAGGCCCAATCGCTGCTGCAGCGGGGCATCGCGCTGCGCCAGCTGCACCGCCCTGCCGAGGCCGCCGGCGTCCTGCGCCAGGCGCTGGCCATCTTCGAGCAGGCCGATTCGCTGGCCGAGCAGGTGAGCACCCGCGCCCAGCTGGCCGGGCTGCTGCACGACCAGGGCGACTGGCGCGCCGCCTACGAGCAGCAGGCCGCCTGGAAGGAGGCGTCGGACACCTTGCTCAAGCGCCAGCTCGACCAGCGCTACGCCACGCTGAAGATCGAGTTCAACAGCGCCGCCAAGGAGCGCGAGAACGAGCTGCTGCTGCGCGACAAGGCCGCCGCCGATGCCGCGCTGGCGCATGAGCGGCGCATCGGCACGCTCAAGCTGGTGGTGCTGCTGCTGGCCACCGCGCTGGCCGCGCTGCTGGCCGTGCTGGCCTGGCGCCAGCGCTGCAGCGGCCGTGCGATGCGCGAGTTGGCGATGACCGATGAGCTGACCGCCCTGCCCAACCGCCGCCACCTGCTGGCACAGCTGGAAGCGGCGCTGCGCGCCGGCAACCGCCAAGGCGCGCTGATGATCCTGGACCTGGATCACTTCAAGCGCTTCAACGACCTGCGTGGCCACCTGGTGGGCGACGAGGTGCTGCGCGCCGTGGCCGCGGTGCTGCGGCAGGCCGCGCAGCGCCCGGCGGTGGTGGGCCGGCTGGGCGGTGAAGAATTTGCGCTGTGGCTGCCCCGCGCCGACATCGTGCGCGCGGCCGAGGTGGCCGAGCAGTTGCGCCGGCAGGTGCAGTCCATCGACACCCGTGCGTGGGAGCTGGACGGCAGCCCGATCACCGTGAGCATCGGCCTGAGCCTGGCCGAACGGGAAGACGACGTGAGCAGCCTGCTGCGCCGTGCCGATGAAGCGCTGTACGCCGCCAAGGCCGCCGGCCGCAACCGGGTGGTGGCCCGCACCGGCCTGAGCGGCGCCCTGGCCGCTCAGGAGGCAGAGGCCGCCATCGGCGCCGCACGGCACCTGCCCACCATGCCCGCGGCGCTGCCACAGGGCGCCGCGGCTTCGGGCAGCACCGGCGCCTGACCGCATCGCCCGGTCGGTGCGTATTCCGCACCGTTATCGTTCTTGCCGATCACAGTTGGCATCTAGTCACACTTTACCTAGACTGCCCGTGTGGCCACACCCTCCACCAGCGCCCTCGAAGCGCGGCAACTGCTCGACACGGCAGCCCGCGCTGCCGGGCTGGGCTTGTGCACGCTGCAACGGCAGGGCCAGCGCTGGCGGGTGCACTGGAATGCGCAGATGCATGCGCTGCACGCCTGGCCGCCGGGCCGCCGCCCGCCCCGCACCCTGGCCGGCTGGCTGCGCCACAGCGTGCACGCCGAAGACGAACCCTGGCTGCGTGACCTGGTGCGCCGCTGGCTGCGCCGCACCGATGCACCGTTGACGCTGCACTTCCGCACGCCGGCCACGGGCGCGCAAGCACCGCGCTGGCTCTCGCTGCACCTGGAGGCCACCGGCCCTCAGCAGCTGCTGGCCGTGGTGCGCGAACAGGCCGATCCGCTGCCGGCCCTGCCGGTGGCGTCCCACCTGCTGGCCCACATCAGCCATGAGCTGCGCACGCCGCTGCACGCCATCCTGGGGGTAACGCAACTCATGTTGATGGCCGACCCGCCGTCGGACCTGGCACGGCGCCGCCAGCAGCTGGAACAGGTGCAAGGCGCCAGCCGCCACCTGCTGGCGCTGATCGACGGCGCCCTCGACCTGTCCACCCCGGGCACCGGCGCGGCGCGCCGGCAGCCCGTGGACCTGCCGGCGGTCGTGGCCCAGGCGCTGGGGCTGGTGCGCGCGGCGGCGGCGGCGCGCCACGTGCGCATCGAAGTCAGCACGCAGCACGGCGCGCCGCCGGTGGGTGAGCCCACACGGCTGCGACAGGTGCTGGTGGGCCTGCTGTCGCGCGCCATCCAGGGCCACCGCGCCGGTGGCACCGTCACCCTCAGTGCACGCTCGGTGCCGCTCGGCCCGCAGGCCCAGGCGCAGGTGGTGCTGTCGGTGGCCGACGACGGCCCCGGCCTGTCGGCCGAGCAGCAGGCGCGCCTCTTCCACCCCTATGCCGACACGCCCGAGCATGAAGCGCCAGACAGCGGGCTGAACGCCAGCACCATGGCCACCGCCAAGGTGCTGACCGAAAGCATGGGCGGCTCCTTGCGGGTGCGCAGCAGCCCCGGCCAGGGCAGCGTGTTCGAGGTCTGGCTGCAGCAGGCCGCCACCCCGCAGGCGCAGGCCTGGTCACGGCCGGCGCCGCTGGCCTCGCCCGCGCCACCCGGCCTGCCGGCCAGCGCCAGCGGCCAGCGCCGGCCTCTGCCGCGCCTGGCCGACGACGGCCGCGGCCGCGTGCTCTACATCGAGGACAACCCGATCAACGCGATGATCCTGCAGGCCTCGGTCGCGCACCGGCCCCGCATCACGCTGCAGGTGGCCGAAGACGGGGCGAGCGGCATCCGGCTTGCCCAATCGATGCAACCCCACCTCGTGCTGCTGGACATGCACCTGCCCGACACCAATGGCCATGCCGTGCTGAAGGCGCTGCACGCCGACCCGCAGACGGCCCACCTGCCCTGCATCGCGCTGTCGGCCAACATGCTGCCCGACGACATCCGGCGCGCGCTGGCCGCAGGCTTCGTCGACTACTGGACCAAGCCGATGGAGCTGCCTTCGCTGCTGGGCGCGCTCGACGCCTTGTTCGGCCACCCCGGCAGCTCGGCCAGCGCCTGAGGCAGCGGACAATCGCACCATGTCGCAGTACTTTGAAGTCCACCCCGAGAACCCGCAGCCCCGCCTGCTGAAGCAGGCCGCGCAGATCCTGCAGCAGGGCGGCGTGGCGGCCATTCCCACCGACAGCAGCTATGCGCTGGTGTGCCACCTCGACGACAAATCGGCGGTGGACCAGTTGCGCCGCATCCGCGGGGTGGACGACAAGCACCACCTCACCTTGCTGTGCCGGGACCTGAGCGAGCTGGCCAGCTACGCCCGGGTGGACAACAAGCAGTACCGCCTGCTCAAGCTGGGCACGCCGGGGCCGTTCACCTTCATCCTCGAAGCCACCAAGGAAGTGCCGCGGCGGGTGAGCCACCCTTCCCGCCGCAGCATCGGCCTGCGCGTGCCCGACCACCGGGTGACCCAGGCATTGCTGGAAGCACATGGCGCGCCGCTGCTTGCCACCACCTTGATTCCGATCGGCGAGACCGACCCCTTGAACGACACCGACGAGATCCGCGAGCGCTACCAGAAGCTGGTGCAGGCGGTGGTGGACGCAGGCGCCTGCCCGATGGAGCCCACCACGGTGATCGACCTGACCGCTGAAGACGCACCGCAGCTGGTGCGCCTGGGCCGGGGCGATCCGGCGAGCCTGGGCCTCAACTTCGATTGAGGCCGGCCAATGCCTGCAGCACCTGTTGCGGGTCAAAGCCCAGCAGCGCGCGGCTGCCGGCCACCAGCACCAGGGGGGTGCCGGGCGCGAGGTGGGCCTGGAAGGTGGCCTGGCAAGCGCTGTCCTGCTCGATGAAGCATTCTTCGAACGGCACGCGGTGCTTTTGCAGCCACAGCCGGGCCTGCGTGCAATAGGCGCAGGTGGTCGACGAGATCAACCGGATGTCGCCCGGCCGCGCCACTGCCACCAGCCGCTCGGCGGCCCGTTGCTGCGCGGTGGCATGCCACCACTGCGTGCCGCCGCTGATGGCCGCGATCAGCAGCACCAGGCCCAGCAGCGAGCGGGCGGAGGGGCGGCTGGCGGCCATGTCGTTCGGCAGCCGGGCGTCAGACGGCCGCGGTGACGACCACTTCCACCTTCCACTCGGGCTTGGCCAGCGCGGCCTGCACGGTGGCGCGCGGGGGCGCATTGCCCGGGGCCACCCAGGCGTCCCACACGGCGTTGAAGGCGGGGAACTCGGCCAGGTCGGTGACGAACACCTGGGCCATCACGATCTTGGACTTGTCGGTGCCGGCGCGGGCCAGCAGCGCATCGATGGCGGCCAGCACCTGCTGGGCCTGACCGGTCATGTCCTGCGTGGCATCGCTGGGCACCTGGCCGGCCAGCCACACGGTGCCGTTGTGCACCGCCATCTCGCTCAGGCGGGTGCCGACGTCGAATCGTTGAACGCTCATTTCTTCACTCCGTGGTGTTGTTGGGAAGCAGGGGTGGCGGTCTTGCCCGCCTTGCTGCCGATCTTCGATTCGGTGCCGGCCATCAGCTTGCGGATGTTGCCGGCATGGCGCCACACCAGCAGCAGGCTCATCACCGCGATGGCCACCGCCATTGGGCCGGGGCCCCAGATCAGCAGCTGGTAAAAGGGTGCGAAGGCCGCGGCCACGATGGCGGCCAGCGACGAGTAGCGAAAGAAGTACGCAATGATCAGCCAGGTGACCAGCGTGGCCGCGCCCAGCATCGGGTTGAGCGCCAGCAGCACGCCGGCCGCGGTGGCCACGCCCTTGCCTCCCTGGAAGCGGAAGAACACCGGCCACAGGTGGCCGAGAAAGGCCGCCAGCCCGACGGCGGCGATGGTGCCCTCACCCCAGCCGAAGCGCGGCGCCAGCAGCAGCGCCACCACCACCGGCACATAACCCTTGAGCGCATCGAACACCAGCGTCAGCAGCGCGGCCTTCTTGTTGCCCGAGCGCAGCACGTTGGTGGCGCCGGGGTTGCCCGAGCCATAGCTGCGCGGGTCCGACAGCCCCATCGCGCGGCTGATGATCACCGCGAACGACAGCGACCCGATGGCATAAGCCACCACCACGGCCAGCAGCCACGACCACGCCATCAACGTGCCATTCACCACGCGCTCCACCTCGGTTTTTGATCAGCCGGGCAGTGTATGCGGCACGGCCGAGCGGCTCATCAGTTCGCGCAGTGCACGGGCTTGGCACCAAGCAGGTCCGTCAGCACCCCTGGCGCGATGCCCACCAGAAAGCCCCGCCGCCCGCCGTTGATGTAGATGCCGGGCAGCGCCAGCACCGACTGCTCCACGTACACCGGCATCGCCTTGCGGGTGCCGAAGGGCGAGGTGCCGCCCACCAGAAAGCCGCTGTGGCGCTGCGCCACCTCGGGCTTGCAGGGCTCCACACCCTTGGCGCCGATGGCACGCGCCAGGTTCTTGGTGCTCACCTGGCGGTCGCCGTGCATCAGCACGATCAGCGGCTGCGCCTTGTCGTCCTGCATCACCAGCGTCTTGACCACCGCATGTTCGTCCACGCCCAGCTGGCGCGACGATTCACCGGTGCCGCCATGGTCCACGTAGTCGTACACATGCTCGGTGAAGGCCACGCCGTGCTGACGCAGCCACTGCGTGGCCGGCGTTTCGCTGACGTGCTTCTGGTCCTTCTTGGCCATCGCCTTACTGCGCAGGGTCGCGGTGCAGCCAGCGGATGCGGTCGACCTCGGCCAGCACCTCGGCCGACAGCGGCACGCTCCAGGCGTCGATGTCCTCATCGAGCTGCGCCACCGAGGTGACGCCGATGATGGTGCTGGCCACGCGGTGGCTGCGGTAGCAGAAGGCCAGTGCCAGCTGCGTCGGCGTGTAGCCGTGGTCGCGCGCCAGCTGGTTGTATAGACGAGCGGCGGCCAGCGCATCAGGCCGGCCCCAGCGCTGCTTCTTCATCGTCTCAAACATCGCCAGGCGGCCCGGGCGGCTGTCGTCGTCCAGGCCCTTGGCGTCGTACTTGCCCGTCAGCAGGCCGAAGCCCAGCGGCGAATAGGCCAGCAGCGACACCTGCTCGCGGTACAGCGTTTCGTCCAGCGCGTTGTCCACGCTGCGGTTGACCAGCGCATACGGGTTCTGCACCGTCGCCACGCGCGGCAGGCCGTGCTGCTCGGCCAGGCGCACGAACTCATGCACGCCCCACGGCGTTTCGTTGCTCAGGCCGATGGCGCGCACCTTGCCGGCCTGGACCAGTTGGCCCAGCGCTTCCAGCTGCTGGTGGATGGGCGTGACGGGCTGGTCACGCTGCGGATCGAAGTACAGGGCCCCGAAAGACGGCACGTTGCGGGCCGGCCAGTGGATCTGGTAGAGGTCGATCACGTCGGTCTGCAGCCGGCGCAGGCTGGCCTCGCAGGCATCGATGATGTCTTGCCCTGTCAGGTCGCCGCTGGCGTTGCGGATCCAGTCGTAGCCCCGCGCCGGGCCCGCCACCTTGGTGGCCAGCACCAGCCGCTCACGCAGCCCGGGGCGCGCCGCCAGCCAGCGGCCGATGATGCTTTCGGTGAGCGTGTAGCGGGCGGCCGAAGGCGGCACCGGGTACATCTCGGCGGTGTCGAAGAAGGTGACGCCGCGCTCCACCGCCCGGTCCATGATGGTGTAGGCGGTGGCTTCGTCCACCTGCTCGCCGAAGGTCATGGTGCCCAGGCAGATGCGGGTGGCCTGCAGGTCGGTGCGACCCAGGCGAACGTGGAAGTCGTTGGGGGTGGTGCTGCTCATGCAGGCTAGTTTGCCGCAGGCGGCGGGCGGCTTCAGGCGCGCGGGTATCGGCGGGTGCACGGGCCAGCCCATGGGTGCTGCAGGTTGCAACGGAAAGGCCGCTTACAGTGCGCCGACGCCGTTGCCGCGGGCCCCCGGTCCCGCCACTGCCTTGGTTGCTGCCCTGCCCTTGCTGCCGCCTGCTGCTGCTTCCCTCGAGGCCCGCCCGCTGCCCGGCCGGGCGCGGGGCTGGCCGGTGTGGCTGGCGGTGCTGGGGCTGCATGGTCTGCTCTTCATCGCCTGGCCGCGCCAGCCGCTGCCCGCCCGGGGCGCGCCGCCTTCCGCGCCGGTGACGATGCTGCGGCTGCTGTGGCCGCAGTCGCCCGCTGCCGATGAACCCGGTGGGCCGCAGCCGACGGCTGCGCCCTCACGTCATGCAGCGCCCCAGGCGCGCCCGGCGCCTGCTGCGACGGCACCTGCCCTGGTGCCAGGCGGGGGGCCAGGCTCGGTGCCCGGCTCCGGGCCTGCCGAAGCGCCAGCGCCCGACGCCGCACCAGCCGTGGGCCAGGCCATCACCTTGACGCCGGCCGAGCCGCCCGCCAGCGCGCCGCTGAACCTGCGCCTGCCCGGCCGCGGGCAGCTGCCCTCAACCCCCGCCGCCGCAGCGCTGGCCGACCCGCGCGCCAACAGCCCGCGGCCGACGCTGGAAGCGCGCCTGGCCCGCAGCCTGGACAACACGGTGACCGAAGAACTGCTGCCCGACGGCAGCGTGCGCATCCGCCGCGGCAACGACTGCTTCATCGCGCGGCCTACCCGCGGCTCGCAGCTCGATCCGTTCAGCGAGCACGCGAAAACAGCGCCGCGCAGCGTGGGCAGTTGTTGACCCGGTCAACCATCGGACGCCGCAGACGCTAACCCCGCCGCGCCCGCTCTTCTTCCTGCAGCCGCAGCACCCGCCGCTGCACCTTGCCGGTCACGGTCATCGGCAGGCTGTCGGTGAACTCGATCTCCTTGGGGTACTCGTAAGGCGCCAGCCGGCCGCGCACATGGGCCTGCAGCTCGGCCACCAGCGCGTCGCCGGGCGCATGACCCGGGGCCAGCACCACATAGGCCTTGACCACCGCGCCGCGCTCGGCATCGGGCTTGGGCACCACGGCGGCATTGAGCACGGCCGGGTGCTTGACCAGGCAGTTCTCGATCTCGCTGGGCCCGATGCGGTAGCCCGCGGCCTTGAACACGTCGTCGCTGCGGCCCTGGTACCAGAGGTAGCCGTCCTCGTCCATCACCGCGGTGTCGCCGGTGCGGCACCACGAATCCAGCGGGTCGCCGGTGAACTTGGCGGCGGTGGCGCGCTCGTTGCGCCAGTAGCCCAGGAAAAAGATCGGATCGAGGTCGCCATGCACGTCGCGCCGGTGCAGCGCCACATCGCCGGGCGTGCCGCGCGGGCATTCACGGCCTTCGTCGTCGATCACCGCGATGCGGTGGCCCGGGTAGGCCCGGCCCATGCTGCCGGGCCTGGCCGGCCAGCCGGGGGCGACGTTGCCGTCGGCCCCAGGCAGGCCGCCGCAGTTGCCGACGATGTAGTTCATCTCGGTCTGGCCGAACATCTCGTTCATCGGCACCTGCAGCACGTCGCGGCACCAGGCCATCACCGCATCGCCCACCGGCTCGCCGGCGGCCATCACCGCCTGCAGCCGCAGCCTCGGAAAGCGCTGACGTGGCGCGGGCACCGCCTTCATCATGGCCTTCAGCGCCGTGGGAAACAGGAAGGTATGCGTCACGCCATGGCGCTGCATCAGGCCGAAGGCGGTCTCGGGGTCGAAGCGGCCGCTGTAGCCCACCAGCGGCCGGCCGAAATACAGCACCGGCAGCAGCACGTCGATCAGGCCGCCGGT
>NZ_CAXFDV010000317.1:0-3634 GCF_964001545.1 uncultured Aquincola sp. | reverse complement strand
GCTGGCGCAGGCCGGGGTCCAGCGGTGCGGCCGCGGGCGGCACTGCAGGCGCGGGCTCGGAGGCAGCGGCGATCGGCTCCAACACTGGCGTCTGCGCGGCGGGCGGCCAGATGCCCGTGTCCACCGGGCCGGGGCTGCGCACAACCAGCGGCGGGCGGGGCGCTGGCTGGCGGGTCAGCAGCCAGGCGACCCCGCATGCGCCCAGCAGCAAGGCCAGCCACACCCACTTCTTCCGCCGGTTCGACACCATCGACCACTCCCCTGGACCGGCGCATTGGAGGCGACCTGGGCGGGCGCCGTCAAACTGGGGACGCGCAGCGCAGGCAAAGGGGCGGGGCGCGGCGCGGCGACGAGCGCCTTGCGTCCAGCGATGCAGCGCAAGCTTGTGGGAAGCAACGACTGTGTCGGACGTGCCGAGCGAACCCGCTCCGCCATCACCCCTCCACCCCCGCCCCACCCCCAAACGCCCGCAGCGCAAACGCAATGAACCCCTGCAGCTTCGGCGAGCGCTGGCGCTCGGGCGCGTACAGCAGGTGCATCGGCCGGCGCGGCAGCGCGTAGGGCTGCAGCAGCGGTCGCAGCCGGCCTTGCGCCACGTCGTCGGCCACCATCACTTCGGGCAGCATGGCCAGGCCCAGGCCGGCCAGGGCTGCGCGGCGCAGGGCCTGCGCATGGTTGACCGAGACTGGACCGCGCACCGGCACAGCCACCTCGCCGCCGTCAGGGGCTGCGAAGCGCCACTGCTGCTCGGTCCAGCGCCATTCGGTGCCGGCGGGGTAGGTGAACACCAGGCAATCGTGCGCGGCCAGGTCTTGCGGCTGTTGAGGCTCGCCGCGGCGGGCCAGGTAGTCGGGTGAGGCGCACAGGCTCAGCCCGTAGTCGCGCAGCCGGCGGGCCACCAGCCGCGGCGTGTTGAGCGTGCCCAGGCGCAGCGCGGCGTCGAAGCCTTCGTCCACCAGGTCCACCAGGCGATCCGTCAGCACCACGTCCACCTGCACCGCCGGCTGCAGCGCCAGGTAGTCGGGCAGCCGTGGCATCAGCGCCTCGGCCCCGAAGGCCGGCGTGGCGGTGATGCGCAGGGTGCCGCCGGGGCTGGCCTGTGCGTCTTCGGCCAGCCGCTCGGCGGCGTCGATCTGGCCCAGGATGTCGACGCAGCGCGCGTGGTACTGCGCGCCGAAGGGCGTGAGGCTTTGCCGGCGGGTGGTGCGGTTCAGCAGCGGCAGGCCCAGCCGCTGTTCCAGCGCCCGCAGGTGGTTGCCCACCATGGTGGTGGACATCTCCAGCCGCTGGCCGGCGGTGGTGAGGCTGCCGGCATCGACCACGGCGACGAACACCTGCATGGCTTGGTGAAGGTCCATTTTCAACTCACAGTGGATGGTGATTGCAGCACCAGCTTGTTTATCCAGTCTGGCGCACTAAACATACTGCCATGGCCTTGCGGCGCCCTCCCTTCTTCCAGGAGCCCCCCATGACCACCGACACCCTGCTGGCACCGACTGCCACCCTGTCCGCTGCCCCCGCCCTGCCCGCCTGGCGCCCCACGCCTGCGGCGCTGATGGACACCTACGCGCCCAGCGACGTCGAGTTCGTGGCCGGCCGTGGCGCCACGCTGTGGGACGCCCAGGGCCGTGAGTACCTGGACGCGATCGCCGGCGTGGGCGTGAGCCTGCTGGGCCATGCCCACCCGGCCCTGGTGGCCGCCATCGCCGACCAGGCGGGCCGGCTGCTGCATGTCTCCAACCTGTGCCACAGCCCCTGGGCACAGCAGCTGGCCGAACGGCTGACGGCGCTCTCGGGCCTGCAGCGCGCGTTCTTCTGCAACTCGGGCGCCGAGGCCAACGAAGCCGCGCTCAAGCTGGCGCGGCTGCATGCGCAGCGCCGCGGTGTCGCCCAGCCGCTGGTGCTGGTGATGGACGGCGGCTTCCACGGCCGCACGCTGGCCACGCTGTCGGCCAGCGCCAGCCCCGCGGTGCGCGCCGGCTTCGGCCCGCATGTGGAAGGCTTCCTGCGGCTGCCCTTCGGCGATCTGGCGGCGGTGGCCGCGGCCCAGGCGGCGCATGGCGACCGCATCGTGGCGCTGCTGGTGGAGCCGGTGCAGGGTGAAAGCGGCGTGAACGTGGCGCCGCCGGGCTACCTGCGCGGCCTGCGCGCGCTGTGCAGCCAGCACGGCTGGCTGATGATGCTGGACGAGGTGCAGACCGGCCTGGGCCGCACCGGCCGCTGGTTCGCGGGCCAGCATGAAGGCGTGCTGCCCGACGTGATGACGCTGGCCAAGGGCCTGGCCGGCGGCGTGCCCATCGGCGCCTGCCTGGCCGGCGGCGCGGCGGCCGAGCTGTTCACGCCCGGCAGCCACGGCAGCACCTTCGGCGGCAACCCGCTGGCCTGCCGCGCCGCCTGCACGGTGCTGGACGTGATGCAGCGCGACGACCTGGTCGCACGCGCCGCCCAGCGCGGCCAGGCCTTGCTGGCCGGCTTGCAAGCCGCGCTGGCCGGTGCGCCGCGCGTGCGCGCGGTGCGCGGGCTGGGCCTGATGATCGGCATCGAGCTGGACCGGCCCGCGCGCGAGCTGCAGCTGCGCGCGCTGCAGCAGCACCGCCTGCTGCTCAACGTCACCCATGGCACGGTGATCCGCCTGCTGCCGCCGCTGGTGATCGAAGCGGCGCAGGTGCGGGCGCTGGTGTCGGCAGTGGCCGCGTTGGTGGAGGGGATGGACGGCGCCTGAGCGCGCCGTTCAATCGCTGCGCGGCGCCTGCAGCAAGCTGATGCTGCCATCGGCCTCCAGGAAGGCGCAGCGCACCTCGTGCAGCTCGCAGTCGGCCTCGCGCAGCGCGCGTTCCATGTCGCCGCGGCTCACGCGGTGGCGGCGCATCACCGCGTGGAACAGCTGGCCGTCGCGGCCGATCAGCACCGGATCGCCCTCCACCCACCGCTCGGCGCGACGGCTGTGCGCCGTGGCCAAGCCCACCAGGCCGTTGAGCACGATGAGCGTGGCCGCCGACACCAGGCCGCCCGGAATCGAGTCGTCGCCGCCGGTCAGGGCATTGCTCACCGATTCGCTCAGCAGCATCACCACGAGCAGGTCGAACGGCGTGAACTGGCCGATGGTGCGTTTGCCGGACAGCCGCACCATCACCAGCAGCGCGCCGTAGACCATCGCCGCACGTGCCACCAGGGCCCACGGACCTTGATCGATGTCGAACATGCGCAGCGCGGGTTGTTGAGTGGCATCGCGAGCAACCGACGTTCCCGGCCACCGAAGGGATGGCGGTGTGAGGTGCATGATCGCGGCATGTCCGCATTGCCTGCTCATGACCTGATGCCCGAGTTGGAGCCCCCCACAGGCTGGCGCCTGCAGCTGGCCGACAGTGAACTGGCCGCCATGCAGGCCGGCCCGAATGCCACGTGCGTGCTGCAGCTGTCGGCTGCGGCCATGGTGTCGCCGGACGGTGTGGCCGGCTATGCGCGCGGGGTGTCGCTGCGGCTGGTGCTTGCCGGTGAAGCGCCCCTGGCGCCCGTATCCTTCGGCCGCATCCGCGAGGGCCGTGTGCACCTGCCAGGCGGCTGGCACACCGAACTCACCCTGTCCTGCACAGACCAAAGCGCCGACCGCATCGAACTGCAGCTGCCGCATGGC
>NZ_CAXFDV010000316.1:0-5978 GCF_964001545.1 uncultured Aquincola sp. | reverse complement strand
TGCAGGCGCGGCTGCCGGCAGGCTCACCCGCACCGAAGTGCCTAAACCGGGCTGGCTGCTCAGGCTCACCTGGCCGCCCATGTCGGACACCAGGCGCTTGGCGATCAGCAGCCCCAGGCCGCTGCCTTCGATGTTGCCTTCGCGGCCCAGCCGCTCGAAGGGCTGGAACAGGCGGGCCAGCTGGTCTTCGGTCATGCCCGAGCCGGTGTCGCGCACGGTGATGTGCACCGGGCCGCCTTCGTCGGCGCCGATCTCCCACAGCACCTGGCCGCCCGGCCGGTTGTACTTGACGGCGTTGGAGCCCAGGTTCAGCAGCACCTGTCGCAGCCGCTGCTCATCGGCCACCAGCCGGGGCGCCGGCGTGCCGGCGGGTGCTGCGGCCGGCAGCACTTGGCGCACGCCACGCGCCTGGGCCAGCGGCCGCAGCATGGTGGCGCAGGCGGCCACCAGCGGCGCCGGGTCCAGCTCACGCGGCTGCAGGTTGAGGCCGCCTTCTTCCACCTGCTGCAGGTCCAGCACGTCGTTGATCAGCGTCAGCAGGTGCTGGCTGGCCTGCAGCACATGGTCCACGTAGTCCAGCCGCACGCCGCCCTGCAGCCGCAGCAGCTGCGCAAAGCCGATGACGGCATTGAGCGGCGTGCGCATCTCGTGGCTCATGCGCGAGAGGAATTCGCTCTTGCTGCGGCTGGCCAGCTCGGCGGCCTGCTTGTCGCGCAGCGCCGCGTCGGCGGCCCGCTGGCGCGTGATGTCGGTCTGCGTGCCCACCATGCGCAGGGCGCTGCCGTCGGGCCGGCGCGCCACGATGCGGCCGCGGTCGCGCACCCAGACGACATGGCCGTCCACGTGCCGCATCCGGTAGTCCACCTCGTAGCCGGGCGCGGCGCCGCGCTGGTAGGCGGCCAGCGCGGCCTGCACCGCAGGCAGGTCGTCGGGGTGCACGCGGGCGGCCCAGTCTTCGCGCAGGCAGGGCTCGTCGGGGGCGCAGCCCAGCATCTGCCTGCAGGCGGGCGAGAAGTAGGTGACGCCGGTGTCGGCGTCCCAGTCCCACACGCCGTGGCCCGCGGTTTCCAGCGCGAACTTCCAGCGTTCTTCGTTCAGGCGCAGCCGGTCGGACAGCGCCCGCAGGTCCGTGACGTCGCGCACCATGTACAGGTGCTCGCCTTCGGGCATGGGCGAGATGCGGGCCTCGAACCAGTGGGTGCGGCCGCGCAGCGGCAGGTCGTACTCCAGGCTTTGCGTCTGGCCGGTGGCACGGGCCTGTTGCAGCGCCTGCTGCAGCGCCTGCGCCAGCGGCGCGGGCAGCACTTCGGCCAGGGTGCGTTCCTCCACGCTCGACCAGGGCGAGACCAGCGACGGATGGCCGGGTGTGCCGCAGTGCTTGTAGCGCCCCTCGTCGGTGACGACGAACCACAGGTCGGGCACCGCCGCCAGCACCGCGCGCAGGCGCGCGTCGGAGGTGCGTGCGCGGCCCTGCTCCTCGGCCAGCGCATCGGCGCGTCGATGGCGCTCGGTGATGTCCATCGACAGATGCACCACGGTGCCGTCGGGCAGCTTGCGGTCGTTGAGCACCACCCAGCCGCCGCGCCACTGGGTTTCCTGCGGGCGCGGCACGGCGGCCGGCAGCGCCAGCCGCCAGGCGACGAAGGCTTCTTCGCGGCCGATGGCCTGCTGGTAGTGGCCCGCCGCCGCCAGGTGGCGCACCGCGGTGGGCCAGTGGTCGCAGCCCTTGGGCAGCAGCGCGCCGATCTGCCGGTGCCAGCGCTGGTTGGCCAGCAGGATGCGGCCGTCGGGTGCGCTGATCATCACGCTGCCGGCCAGGCCGTCCAGTGTCTGCGTGAGCAGTTCGTGGGCGCGCTGGAGCACGTCGTCGGACGGCGCCGTTGCCTGCGCCGCCGCAGCCGGGGCCGGCAGCGTGATGGCCTGCGCCACCAGCCGACCTTCGACCAGGCCGCCGCAGGCGATGGCCAGATCGTGCAGCCCCTGAAGCAGGCTGTCGTGCACCGGCAGTTCGGCCGGGCCCATCACGCACAAGGTGCCCACCACGTGGCCATGCACCCGCACCGGCACGCCGGCATACACCACCACGCTGAGGGCGTGGGCGGTGGTGCGGGCGGGGCCGGTGGCCGGCAGCGCGTCATCGACGCTGCGCAGCACCTGGGCATGGCCATGGGCGCGCACCTGGCCGCACAAGGCGTGGAGGTGGCCGGCCTCGCTGCGCAGCAGGCCCACCGCGGCTTTGGTGAAGCTGCGTTGGCGGGTGAACAGCGTCAGCGCCGCGATGGGGCTGCCGGCACTGCGCGCCGCCTGGCGCACCAGCGCATCGAAGGCGGCATCGGGGCCGGCGTCCAGCCGCTCCAGGCCGTCGGCCAGGGACAAGGGAGAGCCGGCCTCGGCGGCCGCGGCAGCGGGGAAGGGCAGGCTCATACTTCGAGCCGCTTCACGAGGCGGCGTGGTCGTCCAGGCCACCGGCCTGTGTGTCGCCGAAGCGCAGCACCTCGAAGCGCACGATCGGCGAGCTGCTTTCCAGCGGGCTGCCGCCCAGTCCGATGCCGCCCTGGCCGTACAGCGTGCAGCTGCTGCGCCGCAGGCCCAGGATGCTGGTGTCGTCGCGAAAGCGCACGTAGGTGCCGTTGTAGCTGAGGTCGGTGAGCTGGATGGCGCCGCCATGCCACTGGATGCGCGCATGCGAGCGCGACACCCGCGAGTCGTCGACGCAGAAGCTCGCCTGCGGGCTGCGGCCCAGGATCACCGGCGTCTGGTCGGCCACGTAGACCCGCTCCACGTCGCCCCACACCAGGCGGATGGCATCGGGCTCGGCCAGCGGCGAGACGGGGTCGAACTGCGTGGTGGCGTCCACGTCGGCGCGGCTGTCGCCCAGCAGGTGCACCAGCACCGGGTCGGCGCGGCCGCGCAGGTGCATCCAGTCGAGGCTGCGAAAACGCTGCTGCTGCGGGCGGGGCAGGCCACGCAGCACCGCATCGGTGATCAGGGTTTCGTTGTCGCCGGCATGGTCGATCAGCCGCGCCGCGACGTTGACCGCATCGCCGAAGCAGTCGCCGCCCATCTCCACCACCTCGCCGCGGGCGAGCGCCACCTGGATGCGCAGCGAGCGCAGCCCCGGCGAGGCGCCATGCGCCCGGCCGCGCGACTGCAGCTGCTCCAGTGCCTCATGCATGCTGCCGGCGGCCTGCAGGCCGTCCACCGAGGAGTCGAAGACCGCCATCAGCCCGTCGCCCAGGGTCTTGACCACATGGCCGCCGCCGGCGGTGACGGCATGCACCAGCAGGTTGACGGTGTGGGTGACGACCGAACTGGCCTCGGCATTGCCCAATTGCTCGTACAGCGCCGTGCTGCCGCGCAGGTCGGCAAACAGGACGGTGCGTTCGGCAATCACGGTCATGCGGCTCTAACGAGAAATGAGGAATGGCCAGGCCGCCTGAGTTTACCGGCCGAAACACCCGCGAAAAAAAAGCCCGGCATGGCCGGGCTTGCTTCACGAACCTGCTGTTGTTTACAGGTTGTCCAGGTACGTGCGCAGCTTGTCCGAGCGGCTGGGGTGCTTGAGCTTGCGGATGGCCTTGGCCTCGATCTGGCGGATGCGCTCGCGCGTCACGTCGAACTGCTTGCCCACTTCTTCCAGCGTGTGGTCGGTGCTCATCTCGATGCCGAAGCGCATGCGCAGCACCTTGGCTTCGCGCGGGGTCAGGCTGTCGAGGATGTCCTTGACCACGTCGCGCAGGCCGGCCTGCATCGCGGCGTCCACCGGGGCCACGTTGTTGGTGTCCTCGATGAAGTCGCCCAGGTGGCTGTCGTCGTCGTCGCCGATCGGCGTTTCCATGGAGATCGGCTCCTTGGCGATCTTCATGATCTTGCGGATCTTGTCCTCGGGGATCTCCATCTTCTCGGCCAGCGTCGGGGCATCGGGCTCGAAGCCGAATTCCTGCAGATGCTGGCGCGAGATGCGGTTCATCTTGTTGATCGTCTCGATCATGTGCACCGGGATGCGGATGGTGCGCGCCTGGTCGGCGATCGAGCGGGTGATGGCCTGGCGGATCCACCAGGTGGCGTAGGTCGAGAACTTGTAGCCGCGGCGATATTCGAACTTGTCCACCGCCTTCATCAGGCCGATGTTGCCTTCCTGGATCAGGTCGAGGAACTGCAGGCCGCGGTTGGTGTACTTCTTGGCGATGGAGATGACCAGGCGCAGGTTGGCCTCGATCATCTCCTTCTTGGCGTCGCGGCTGGCCTTCTCGCCCTGGTTCATCCGCTTGTTGATGAGCTTCAGGTCGTCCAGCGGCACCACGGCCTTGGACTGGATGTCGATCAGCTTTTGCTGCAGCTCCTGGATGGCGGGCAGGTTGCGGCCCATCACCGCGCTGTAGGGCTTGCCGGCGGCCACTTCCTTCTCGGCCCACTGCAGATTCAGCGCATTGGGCGGGAAGGTCTTGATGAAGTGGTCCTGCGGCATGCCGCACTTGTCGACCACGATCTTGCGCAGCTCACGCTCGTAGCGGCGCACGTCATCCACCTGCTGGCGCAGGATGTCGCACAGGCGTTCGATGGTCTTGACGGTGAAGCGGATGCCGATGATCTCGCCGCTGACGGCCATCTGCGCCTTGTTGTAGGCGGTGGACTTGTAGCCTTCCTTCTCGAAGGCCTTGCGCATGCGGTCGAAGTGCTCCAGCAGCGCGTCGAACTTCACCAGCGCGGCGGTCTTGAGCTCTTCGAGCTTCTTGGTCAGCGCCTTGCTGCCGCCCTGGCCGTCGTCGTCGTCTTCTTCTTCGTCGAATTCGTCGAAGTCTTCTTCGGCCACGTAGTCGTCGGCCTCGTCCTCGGCCACGAAGCCGTCCACCACCTCGGAGATCTGCATCTCGCCGGCGCGGATCTTGTCGGCCATCGCCAGGATCTCGGCGATGGTGGTGGGCGAGGCGCTGATGGCCAGCATCATGGCCTGCAGGCCGCCTTCGATGCGCTTGGCGATCTCGATCTCGCCTTCGCGCGTCAGCAGCTCGACCGTGCCCATTTCGCGCATGTACATGCGCACCGGGTCGGTGGTGCGGCCGAATTCGGAATCGACCGTCGACAGCGCGGCTTCGGCGGCTTCTTCGGCTTCTTCTTCGGTCGCGGTGGTGGTGGAGCCGCCGGCAATCAGCAGCGTGGCGGCGTCGGGCGCCTGCTCGTACACCGCGATGCCCATGTCGTTGAGCATCGAGACGATGGCTTCGAGGATTTCCTCGTTGACCAGCTTCTCGGGCAGGTGGTCGTTGATTTCCTGGTGCGTCAGGAAACCACGGGTCTTGCCCATCTTGATGAGGGTCTTGAGCTCCTGGCGGCGCTTGGCGACTTCCTCTTCGGTCAGGGCGGTTTCGTCGAGGCCGAACTCGCGCATCAGCGCGCGCTCCTTGGCGCGCGAGACCTTCATGCGCAGCGGCTTGGCCTTGGCGGCGGGTTCGCCGTCGCTGGCTTCGACGGTGTCCACGGTCTCGGCGGTGTCCACCGCCTCGGCTTCCGCTTCCGGCTCGCCTTCCAGGTCGGATTCGATGTCCGACAGGTCGGCGTCGAGCGTGCCCTTGTCCTCGTCACCCTTCTTGCGGCCGGTGGCCTTGCCCTTGGCGGCGACGGTCTTCTTCTTGTCTTCGGCCTTGGCCTTGGCGGGGGCGGCAGCGGTTTTCTTGGCGGTCATGCGGAAATCCTCGAAAGGTGAAGGCTTCTCAGGCGCGGGCGTGAGGCAAGGGTGCGGGAAGGGCGGCGATGCATGCATCCGGCACGGCAGGAAAGGGTGCGCAGGGCGACACCCCCGCGGCGGCTCGGGGCCACCGGTGTGTGGGTTGTCGGCTCATGGTGCACGGCTGTTGACCTGCAGATGCCCCTCGGCTGATAGCGGTGAGGGCGGGGCTCACCGCGGCACTCTCACGCTTGCCGCTGGAAGGAACCGCGGATTATACCCATGAAACCGAGTTACTGCCGTTTTTACGGCG
>NZ_CAXFDV010000315.1:0-9674 GCF_964001545.1 uncultured Aquincola sp. | reverse complement strand
CTGCATGTCGCCGGCCGCCCAGGCCAGGTCGCCGATGCGCTGGAAGCCGAACATCGAGTAGTAGACGTAGAACGGGATCATCACCCGGTTGTTCGTCGAGTAGCTCGTGGCCGCGGCAATCCAGCTCGCCATGCCGCCGGCTTCGTTGATGCCCTCTTGCAGGATCTGGCCGGCCTTGTCTTCCTTGTAGTACATGACCTGGTCCTTGTCGACCGGGGTGTACAGCTGGCCCTTCGGGTTGTAGATGCCGATCTGGCGGAACAGGCCTTCCATGCCGAAGGTGCGGGCCTCGTCCACCAGGATGGGCACCACGCGCGGGCCCAGCGCCTTGTCGCGCAGCAGCTGCGTCAGAAAGCGCACGTAGGCCTGGGTGGTGGAGATCTCACGGCCTTCGGCGGTGGGCTCGAGCACGGCCTTGAAGGTGTCCAGCGCAGGCACCTCGAAGCTTTCTTCGGTCTTCACGCGGCGCTTGGGCAGGTAGCCGCCCAGGGCCTGGCGGCGCTCCTGCAGGTAGCGCATTTCGGGCGTGTCGTCGGCCGGCTTGTAGTACGGGATCTGCGGCAGCTCGCTGTCGGGGATGGGGATGCCGAAGCGGTCGCGGATGTACTTGATGTCGTCGTCGGTCAGCTTCTTGGTCTGGTGGACGGTGTTCTTGCCTTCACCGGCCTTGCCCATGCCGTAGCCCTTGACGGTCTTGACCAGCAGCAGCGTGGGCTGGCCGGTGGTGTTGTTGTGGGCGGCATGGAAGGCGGCAAACACCTTCTCGGGCTGGTGGCCACCGCGACGCAGATCGAAGATCTCCTCGTCGCTCATGTGCTCGACCAGCTTGGCGGTCTCGGGGTACTTGCCGAAGAAGTTCTTGCGGACGTAGGCGCCGTCGTTGGCCTTCATGGCCTGGTAGTCGCCGTCCACGGTTTCCATCATCAGCTGCTTGAGCTTGCCGCTCTTGTCGCGCGCCAGCAGCTCGTCCCAGCCCTTGCCCCAGATCAGCTTGATGACGTTCCAGCCGCTGCCGCGGAATTCGCTCTCCAGCTCCTGGATGATCTTGCCGTTGCCGCGCACCGGGCCGTCCAGACGCTGCAGGTTGCAGTTGATGACGAAGACCAGGTTGTCCAGCCCTTCGCGCGCGGCCAGGCCGATGGCGCCCAGGCTTTCCGGCTCGTCCATCTCACCGTCGCCCATGAAGGCCCACACCTTGCGGTTGGCGGTGTCGGCAATGCCGCGGGCGTGCAGGTACTTCAGGAAGCGCGCCTGGTAGATGGCCATCAAGGGGCCCAGGCCCATGCTGACGGTCGGGAACTGCCAGAACTCGGGCATCAGCTTGGGGTGCGGGTAGCTGGACAGGCCCTTGCCGTCCACTTCCTGGCGGAAGCTGTCGAGCTGCTCTTCGGTCAGCCGGCCTTCCAGGTAGGCGCGGGCATAGATGCCGGGCGCGCTGTGGCCCTGGATGTACAGCAGGTCGCCGCCGTGGTTCTCGCTCTCGGCGTGCCAGAAGTGGTTGAAGCCGGCACCCAGCATCGAGGCCAGCGATGCGAACGAGCCGATGTGGCCACCCAGGTCGCCGCCGTCGGCGGGCTTCAGGCGGTTGGCGCGCACCACCATCGCCATCGCGTTCCAGCGCATGTAGGCGCGCAGGCGCTTTTCGATCTCGATGTTGCCTGGGCAACGCACTTCCTGGTCGGCCGGGATGGTGTTGACGTAGGCGGTGTTGGCCGAGAACGGCACGTCGATGCCGGCCTGGCGGGCGTGGTCGATCAGCTGTTCCAGCAGGAAGTGGGCGCGTTCGCCGCCTTCAGCGCCGATGACTGCAGACAGGGCGTCCAACCACTCGCGGGTTTCCTGATGGTCGGAATCGTTGGCGGCCGCGCCGCCGGAGAAGGATTCGGGCACTGCAGACATGGCTTGTCTCCTGGTCTTTTACCGAGATGGATGGGATGCGGGCGAGGGTAAAGCGCGCGCAGTTTGGCACAACTCGCCGAGTTTTCAAATAGTGCGAGTACGTTTCACGATGCGATATTGCAAAGGGAAATCCGCAGGCAGCAGCGGCCGGGCGAGGGCCGCCGCCCTTCCATAATCCCCCGATGCAGCCCCGTCACGATCTTTTTGCCGCCAGCAGTGTTTCGTTCACACGGGGGCAACGACTGCTCAACCGCTGGTGGCGCCGGCAGTCGCCGGCGCGGCAGGACCGCTTCGTGACGATCGGGCCGCTGGTGTCGGTGCTGCTGTTCCTGGCGGCCATCATTTCGGCGTTCTGGTACCTGCGTAACGAAGAGATCGAGCGCGAGATCGAATCGGTGCGGCGCGACGCCGAGATCGTCCAGCAGCAGATGCGGCTGCGGCTGATCGAGAGCCAGGAGCAGATGATTCGCCTGGCCGGGCAGATGACGCGCCGCCCGATCGACGCTGCCGACTTCATCGACCAGGCCGCCACGCTGGGGCGCGAGCGGCCCGAGATCACGCAGATCGCCTGGATCACCGCCAGCCGGGAGCGCAAGGCCAGCCACTCCGTCTCGGGCTATCCGGTCGAGCCCAAGGGCGAGGTCGATGCGTCCATGCCGGCCTTGGGCCGCGCCAGCGAACCCGAGCGCGCCTTCGAAGTGGCGCGCGACCTGCGCCAGCCGGTGTACTCGCGCGCGTTCGTGAACCCGGCGGCCGCGCCGGTGTTCCAGCTGCAGGTGCCGCTGTTCGACGGCAGCCGCTTTGCCGGCGTGCTGATGGCCGAGTACTCGGTGGAAACGCTGCTGCGGCTGGCGGTGCCCGCGGTGGTCACCCAGCGCCACACCATCGCCGTGCTCGACGACCAGGCCCGCGAGGTGGCCAGCAGCGACGCCTCCGGCAGCCAGCGCTTCACCCGCCGCGCACCCATCGTGCACGACGCGCCGCTGGCGCCCACGGCCAATGGCCTGGTGGTGCGCGGCCAGGGCTGGCGCACGTCCATCGGCCTCATCAGCAACACGCTGTTCTGGATGGTGGTGGCCTTGTCGGGCCTGACGGTGTGGATGCTGATGGCCACCTGGCGGCACATGCGCCGCCGCGGGCAGATCCAGGGCGCACTGGTGCAGGAAACCAACTTCCGCCGCGCGATGGAAAACTCCATGCTCACCGGCATGCGCGCGCTGGACATGGAAGGCCGCATCACCTATGTGAACCCGGCCTTCTGCGCGATGACGGGCTTTTCCGAGGCCGACCTGATCGGCGCGCGCCCGCCCTTCCCGCACTGGCCGCCCACGCTGATCGACGAGAACATGCGGCTGCTGCAGCAGGAGCTGCAGGGCCGCAGCCCCGCCGGCGGCATCGAGGTGAAGGTGATGCGCAAGGACGGCACGCAGTTCGACGCGCGCATGTACGTCTCGCCGCTGATCGACTCCAAGGGCCAGCAGACGGGCTGGATGACCTCGATGACCAACATCACCGAGGCCAAGCGCATCCGCGACCAGCTGTCGGCCTCGCACGAGCGCTTCACCACCGTGCTGGAGGGGCTGGACGCGGCGGTGTCGGTGCTGTCGGTGCAGCAAAGCGAGCTGCTGTTCGCCAACCGCTCGTACCGGCTGTGGTTCGGCTCCGAGGCACGCGGCCACGACCTGCTGGCCGGCCCCAATGCGGCGCTGCGCTTCCTGGCCGACCAGGACGACATGGTGGACAGCCTCTCGGGCCTGCCCACCGAAGAGCTGACCGAGGCCGGTTCCGACCCGCGCGAGGTGTATGTGGAATCGCTGGGCAAGTGGTTCGACGTGCGCAGCCGCTACCTGCAGTGGACCGACGGCCGGCTGGCGCAGATGCTGATCGCCACCGACATCACCGCCCGCCGCCGCGCCGAGGAACAGGCCGCGCGCCAGGCCGAGAAGGCCCAGGTGACCAGCCGCCTGGTGACCATGGGCGAGATGGCCTCGTCGGTGGCGCATGAGCTGAACCAGCCGCTGACCGCGATCGCCAACTACTGCAACGGCATGGTCAGCCGGGTCAAGAACGACGCCATCCAGAAGGACGACCTGATCGCGGCGCTGGAAAAGACCTCGCGCCAGGCGCAGCGGGCCGGGCAGATCATCCACCGCATCCGCTCCTTCGTGAAACGCAGCGAGCCGCAGCGCCAGCGGGCCGAGGCGCGCAGCATCGTCGACGAGGCGGTGGAGCTGGCCAACATCGAGCTGCGCCGCCGCAACGTGGAGCTGCACACCTACGTGGCCCAGCGCCTGCCGCCGCTGATGTGCGACCCCATCCTGATCGAGCAGGTGGTGCTGAACCTGGTGAAGAACGCGGCCGAGGCCATCGACAACGCGCAGCTGCCGCCGCAGCGCCGCCACATCGAGCTGCGCGTGGTGCCCCGCCACACGCCCGAAGAAGGCGGCGTGATCGAGTTCAGCGTGACCGACATGGGCCCCGGCATGAAGGAGGATGTGCTGTCGCGCATGTACGAAGCCTTCTTCTCCACCAAGGCCGACGGCCTGGGCATCGGCCTGGGTCTGTGCCGCTCCATCGTCGAGAGCCACCGGGGGCGGATCAGGGCGCAGAACCTCTACAATGGAGAGCAGGTCGTGGGCTGCAGATTCGTCTTCACCCTGCCCGTCGATACCGCCCTGCTGCGCAGTGAATTTCCCCCTGCGTCGCCTTCCTCAGCCCCCTCCAACAACACTGTTGCCTCATGAGTTTGATTCCCAAGAAGGGTACCGTGTATGTCGTCGATGACGACGAGGCCGTGCGCGATTCGCTGCAGTGGCTGCTGGAAGGCAAGGACTACCGCGTCCGCTGCTTCGATTCCGCCGAATCCTTCCTCTCGCGCTTCGACCCCCGCGAAGTGGCCTGCCTGATCGCCGACATCCGCATGGACGGCATGAGCGGCCTGGAACTGCAGGACCGCCTGATCGAGCGCCGTTCGCCGCTGCCCATCGTTTTCATCACCGGCCACGGCGACGTGCCGATGGCCGTGAACACGATGAAAAAGGGCGCGATGGACTTCATCGAAAAGCCCTTCAAGGAAGAAGAGCTGCTGAGCCTGGTCGAGCGCATGCTCGAATCGGCCCGCGCCACCTTCTCGCAGCACCAGGAAGAAGCCAGCCGCGACGCGCTGCTGGCCCGCCTGACCACGCGTGAGGCGCAGGTGCTCGAGCGCATCGTCGCCGGCCGGCTGAACAAGCAGATCGCCGACGACCTGGGCATCAGCATCAAGACGGTGGAGGCGCACCGCGCCAACATCATGGAAAAGCTCAACGCCAACACCGTGGCCGACCTGCTGAAGATCGCCTTGGGCGCTACGAGCAAGGCCTGACCCGTTCGCTGAACCAGCCCGCTTTTTTCCCCACCCACAGGCCGCCGTACAGCGGCCTGTGGCCTTTCCGGACCACGCACATGACCGCCCAGATCATCGACGGCACCGCCCTCTCCAACCAAGTTCGCGCCCAGGTGGCGGTGGAAGCTGCCGCGCTGGCGCAGCAGCACGGCCGCAAGCCCGGCCTGGCCGTCATCCTGGTGGGCGACGACCCGGCCAGCGCCGTCTATGTGCGCAACAAGGTCAAGGCCTGCAAGGACAACGGCCTGCATTCGGTGCTGGAGCAATACCCCGCCACGCTGACCGAAGCCGAACTGCTGGCCCGCATCGCGGCGCTCAATGCCGACGAAAGCATCCACGGCATCCTGGTGCAGATGCCGGTGCCCAAGCACATCGATCCGCACAAGGTCATCGAAGCCATCGCGCCCGAGAAAGATGTCGACGGCTTTTCGGTGCGCAGCGCCGGCGAGCTGATGAGCGGCCTGCCCGGCCTGCGCCCGGCCACGCCCTACGGCTGCATGAAGCTGATCGAGAGCACCGGCGTGCCCATCAAGGGCCAGCATGCGGTGGTCATCGGCCGCAGCAACACCGTGGGCAAGCCGATGGCGCTGCTGCTGCTGCAGGCCCATGCCACCGTCACCATCTGCCACAGCGGCACGCCCGACCTGGCGGCCCACACCCGGCTGGCCGACATCGTGGTGGCCGCCACAGGCCGCCGCAACACGCTGACGGCCGACATGGTCAAGCCCGGCGCCATCGTCATCGACGTGGGCATCAACCGCAATGAAGAAGGCAAGCTCTGCGGCGACGTGGACTTCGCGGCCGTCAAGGAAGTGGCAGGCTACATCAGCCCGGTGCCGGGCGGCGTGGGGCCCATGACCATCGCCATGCTGCTGGTCAACACCCTGGAAGCCGCACGGGCCGCCGCGGCGCGGTAAAACGGGCCATCGCACGAGGAACACCGCATGACCGAACTTGCCGACAACCCCCTGCTTCAGACCGGCGGCCTGCCCGCGTTCAGTGCCATCCAGCCCCAGCATGTGGGCCCGGCGGTCGACCGGCTGCTGGCCGACGCCTCGGCCGCGCTGGAACGCGCCGTCAGCGACGAGGTGCCCGCCACCTATGAAGCGATGTCCGCCGTGCTGGACGTGGCCACCGAGCGCCTGGGCACCGCCTGGGGCGCCGTCAGCCACCTGAACCATGTGATGGACACGCCCGCCCTGCGCGCGGCCTACACCGAGAACCTGCCCAAGATCAGCGAGTTCTACACCCGCCTGGGCGCCGACGAACGCCTGTACGCCAAGTACAAGGCCATCGCCAACGCGCCCGAGGCCGCGGCCCTGAGCGCGCCGCGGCGCAAGGCGCTGGCCAACTCCATGCGCGACTTCGTGCTGTCGGGCGCCGAGCTGCAGGGCGAGGCCAAGGCCCGCTTCGCCAAGATCCAGGAGCGGCTGTCGGAGCTGAGCCAGCAGTACCGCGAGCATGTGCTCGATGCCACCGACGCCTTCAGCTACTACGCCAGCGACACCGAGATGGCCGGCGTCCCCGAAGACGTGCGTGAGGCCGCCCGCAGCGCCGCGCAGGCCGACGGGCAGGAGGGCTACAAGATCACGCTGCAGTTTCCCAGCTACTACCCGGTGATGCAGTACGCCAGCGACCGTTCGCTGCGCGAGAAGATCTACACCGCCTACGTCACCCGCGCCAGCGAGCTGGGCCCGCCCGAGCGCGACAACACCGCGGTGATGACCGAGCTGCTGCAACTGCGCCAGGAAGAAGCGCAGCTGCTGGGCTACGGCAGCTATGCCGACGTGTCGCTGGTGCCCAAGATGGCCGAATCGCCTGCGCAGGTGAAGGACTTTCTGGCCGACCTGGCGCGGCGCGCCCGCCCCTATGCCGAGCGCGACCTGGCCGAGCTGCGCGAATTCGCGGCTGCCGAGCTGGGCCTGGCCGACCTGAAGCCCTGGGACACCGCCTTTGCCAGCGAGCGCCTGAAGCAGGCCCGCTACGCCTTCAGCGACAACGAGGTGAAGCAGTACTTCACCGAGCCCCGGGTGCTGGAGGGCCTCTTCCGCATCATCGAGACGGTGTTCGAGGTGAAGATCAGCCCCGACACCGCCCCGGTGTGGAACCCCACGGTGCGCTTTTTCAAGGTGGAACGTGACGGCGCGCTGCTGGCGCAGTTCTACCTCGACCCCTACGCCCGCCAGGGCAAGCAGGGTGGCGCCTGGATGGACGACGTGCGTGTGCGCTGGGCCCGCCCCGAAGGCGGCCTGCAGACGCCGGTGGCCCACCTGGTGTGCAACTTCCCGTCGCCGCAGGGCGGCAAGCCCGCGCTGCTGACGCACGACGACGTCATCACCCTGTTCCACGAGTTCGGCCACGGCCTGCACCTGATGCTCACCCAGGTGGCCGACATCGGCGTGTCGGGCCTGTCGGGCGTGGAGTGGGACGCGGTGGAGCTGCCCAGCCAGTTCATGGAGAACTTCACCTGGGAGTGGGAGGTGCTGCAGCAGCTCACCGCCCATGTGGACACCGGCGAGCCGCTGCCGCGCGCACTGTTCGACAAGATGATCGCGGCCAAGAACTTCCAGAGCGGCATGGCCACGCTGCGGCAGATCGAGTTCGCGCTGTTCGACATGCGGCTGCACCATGAGCCGGCCGCCGCGCAGCAGATCCAGCAGGTGCTCAACGAAGTGCGGCGCGAGGTGGCGGTGCTGGAGGCCACGCCCTTCAACCGCTCGCAGCACACCTTCTCGCACATCTTTGCCGGTGGTTATGCGGCGGGCTACTACAGCTACAAGTGGGCCGAGGTGCTGTCGGCCGACGCCTGGAGCGCCTTCGAAGAAACCGGCCCGCTGAACGTGGACACCGGCCGCCGCCTGCGCCGCGAGGTGCTGGAAGTGGGCGGCAGCCGGCCGGCGATGGACAGCTTCAAGGCCTTCCGCGGCCGCGAACCGTCGATCGACGCGCTGATGCGACACCAGGGCATGGTCTGACCCCCTGCCGGCGGCATGGGGCTGCCGCCGTGCGTTAGATTGCAGCGCATGCGCCGTCGTCCCGCCCTGCGTTCCATCCCCGCCCGCCGGCTGACGGCCGGCCTCGGCCTGCTGGCGCTGCTGGCGCTGCTGGCGGCACAGGCCGGCCCGGCGGCCGCGCAGACCACGCTCTACAAGATCGTGGAGCCCGACGGCCGCATCACCTACACCGACCGACCGGTGCGCAACAACACCGGCAAGGTGTCGCCGGTGGGTGCCAACGGCGCGGCCGGCAGCCCCATCGACGAGAGCCTGGCGCTGCTGCCGACGCCGCTGCGCACCGTGGCCACGCGTTTTCCGGTCACGCTGTTCACCGCGCCCGATTGCGTGCCCTGCGACCGCGGGCGCGAGTTCCTGAAGCAGCGCGGCGTGCCTTACCGTGAACGCCAGGCCACCACCGATGCCGACCGCGAGGTGTGGCAACGTGTGGTGGGTGCGCCGGAGGCGCCGGCGCTGGGCATCGGCTCACAGATGCTGCGCGGTTATGCGCCCGACAGCTGGGGCGAATACCTGGACGCCGCCGGCTACCCGCGCGACAACCGGCTGCCGCCCAACTACCAGCCTCCCCCGCCCGGGCCGGTGGCAGAAGGACGCAGCACTCCGCCGGCCGAGGGCCGCGGCAGTCAGGCGGCCGCGGAAGGCCGCGGCGCTTCGGCGCCCAGCGACAGCACCGCCCGCCCCGCAGTGCCCACCGGCCCCGCCCCCGCGGCCACCGACACCGGCGTGCCGGTGCCCGCGATCCGTTTCTAGGCGCGTGCCGCCGGCTGCGGGCGGCTGCGGTAGAAGGTCAGCGGCTCGGCCTTGAGCTGCTTGAGCACCTGCTTGCGCATCGCACCCACCACATGCATCTCGCAGGGCTTGCAGTCGAAGCGCAGGGTCAGGCGGTCGTCGCCGTGCTGCAGCGTCAGCGGCTCGGCGCGCACCGTGCCCTGCACGCCGGTCACGCCCTTGGCCTGCTTGGGGCACAGGCTCAGGCTCCAGCGCACGCAGTGCTTGGTGATCATCAGGCTCACCTCGCCCAGGGCTTCATGGCTCTCGTAGGCCGCGCCCACCACCTGGACGCCATGGCGTGCGTAGAAGGCCGCGGCCTGGCCGTTGTAGACGTTGGCCAGGTAGCTCAGCGTGTCTTCGGGGTAGGGCACCGGCGGCTCCACCGGCTGGGCGCGCGGCAGCCGCGGCAGCGCCTCCGCGCGGGCCGCTTCCAGCGCAGCCACCGCGTCGCGGCGCAGCGCATTGACCACGCCGGCCGGCACGAACCACGGCTGCTGCAGCGCCAGCCGCACGCGGCGCGCCTCGAAGATCGTGTTGCCCAGCTTGGCCAGCTGGTCCTTCAGCGTGGCCTCGGCCTTGGCGGCGTCGCGCGCCGGCTCATGCGG
>NZ_CAXFDV010000314.1:0-1865 GCF_964001545.1 uncultured Aquincola sp. | reverse complement strand
GGCCGGCGGATTCCCGCTGCCCTTGGCCTGGTCGGCCTGCGGGTCCAGGCTCTCGGTGGAGCTGGGGCCGGTGCCGTCGGGCTCGATGTGCACCTGCTTGTCGTCCAGCGCGTCCTGCTTGAAGTTGCGCGGGCTGTCTTCGTGGGCCTTGCGCTGCGCGTCCAGCAGCTGCTCGCGCTGCTGTTCGGGCGGGGTGGGCGTGGTCTGGCTCATCGCGGTCTCCTGGTTGTGGAGACCGCCCGGCAAACACCGCGCCCGACCGGTCGCCGGCCGGGCAGCGGGGGCTCAGCGCTGCAGGTAAGGCGCCAGCCAGCCCAGGCCTTGCGAGGTGCCGCCGGCCACCGCGCCGCGCTGGGGGCGGTATTCGCAACCGATCCAGCCGGCATAACCGATGTCGTCCAGCAGCTTGAAGAGGTAAGGGTGGTTGATCTCGCCCAGGTCGGGTTCATGCCGCTCGGGCACGCCGGCGATCTGCAGGTGGCCCACCTGGCCGGTCGCCAGGTATTGGCGGATCTTCATCGCCAGGTCGCCTTCGGTGATCTGCGCGTGGTACAGGTCCATCTGCACCTTCAGGTTGGGCGCGCCCACCTCGGCCACCACCGCATGCGCATCGTCCTGGCGGCTCAGGAAGAAGCCGGGCATGTCGCGCTGGTTGATCGGCTCGATCAGGATGTCCACACCCACCTTTGCGGCTTCGGCCGCGGCACGCTTCAGGTTGGCCACGTAGGTGGCGCGCAGCAGTTCGCGGCTGATGCCCGCGGGCGCCAGGCCGGCCATCACGTGCACGCGCGGGCATTGCAGCGCCTGGGCATACGCCAGGGCCTTGGTGATGCCTTCGGCGAACTCGGCCTCGCGGCCGGGCAGGCAGGCGATGCCGCGCTCGCCCTTGTCCCAGTCGCCGGGCGGGGCGTTGAACAGCACCTGCTGCAGGCCGGCGGCCTTCAGGCGGGCGGCCAGTTCGTCGGCGGCGTAGGCGTAGGGGAACAGGTACTCGACGGCGGTGAAGCCGTCTTTCGCGGCGGCGGCAAAGCGGTCGAGGAAGTCGTGCTCGTTGTAGAGCATCGAGAGGTTGGCGGCAAAGCGGGGCATGGATTCGTCCTTGCGGTCAGGGTCAGGGGGCCGTGCGGCGCGGGGCGCTGTTCAGCAGCTCGGCCAGGCGGTCTTTGTAGAAGCGGGCCTGGCCGACGGTGCCGTGGCCGCTGGTTTGCGGGCTGGAAGGGATGACGTAGGCCTGCGCCTGCGGGATGCGGGCGATGGCCTTGTCCAGCAGGCCCAGCTCGGGCGGGTTGCGCTCGTCGTCGGCAGAGTTGACGGCCAGCACCCGGGCGCGGATGCGGTCCAGGCCCGGCTCAGGGTCGTAGTCGCGCGAAGACTCCCACTGGTAGAGGTAGTCGTTGGCATCGGCGCGGAACGGGGCCTGCAGGCGTTGGGTGACCAGCGCATCGGCGGCGGCGCGGGTGGGGGCCTGCTGGTACAGCGCCTCGTTGCCGCCGTTGGTGCCGGTGTTGAAGAACTGCGCCGCCAGCTGCAGCCCGCGCGGCTGGCGGGTGTACTGGCCGCCTTGCCAGTCGGGGTCGTTGCGGATGGCTTCGATCAGCAGCCTGCGCATCATCCAGTTGCGGCCCGACATGGCCGCTGGCATCGACGCCATGGGCACCACCGCGTCCATGAAATCCGGATGGCGCTGCGCCCACAGCCAGGCATGCATGCCGCCCATCGAGTTGCCGACGATCACACGCACGTGGCGGATGCCCAGGTGCTCGGTCACCAGCCGGTGCTGGGCGGCCACCATGTCGTCGTAGTTGTAGGCCGGGAACTGCGTGCGCAGACCGTCCGAGGGCTTGCTGGAGCGGCCGGCGCCGATG
>NZ_CAXFDV010000313.1:0-3565 GCF_964001545.1 uncultured Aquincola sp. | reverse complement strand
TGGCGCACATCATGCGGTGGGTGTTGATCACGCCCTTGGGCTGCTTGGTGGAGCCCGAGGTGAACAGGAACTTGCCGATGGTGTCCGGCCCCACCGCCGCATGGGCGGCTGCCTCCTGCGGGCCCGGCGCGGTGTCCAGCAGCGTGGCAAAGGGCGTGACGTTGCGGTCTTCCAGCGTGCCCTGGCCCAGCACCACTTCCACGTCGGCCGGCACCGCGTTGGCGATGGCGCGGGCAAAGCGCGCATCGGCCGCGAACACCAGGCCCGGCGTGACCTTGCCCAGGATGTGCTTGAGCTTGGCATGGTCGTTGGACACCAGCGAATACGCCGCCGACACCGGCACGTAGGGCACACCCACCCACAGCGCCGCCACCGACAGCGTGAGGTGCTCGAGGTCGTTGTCCGACAGGATGGCGATGGGCCGCTCGGCCGACAGGCCGCGTGCCACCAGCGCCTGGCCGATGCGCCGCGCGCGGTCCAGCATCTGCGCGTAGCTGATGCGGATCCAGTCGCCGCCTCCAGGCACCGACGGGTCGCGGCGGGCGACGAAGGTGCGGTCGGGTGCTTGGACCGCCCAGTGCTCCAGGCGGTCGGTCACGCGGGCCGGGTAGTCGGCCAGCGCCTCGGTGGACTGCAGCAGCAGGCTGCCATCGGCACGGCGTTCGACGTGCACGTCGAGGCAGCCGCCGACACGGATGTCGCGGTAGGTGGGGTTCATCGCGGTCCTTTCGGAACTGGGGTCGGGGCGCGGGTCAGCTGCTCTTGACGACCTTGCCGGCGCGCTTTTCCAGGAAGTCGCGCAGCCGCGACTTGGCGGCCTCGTCGCCCTGGGCGATGGCAGCCATCAGCGACTCGACGAACAGGCCATCGGGCTGCGACAGGTCGGCGATGCGCGGCAGCGCCTGCATCACCGCGAAGTTGGACAGCGGCGCATTGCTGGCGATGCGCGAAGCCAGCTCGCAGGCCTTGGCGAAGCCGGCGCCGTCGTCCACCAGGTACTGCGACAGGCCGCGCTGCAGGCCTTCTTCGGCGTCGAGCACGCGGCCGGTGAGCATCATGTCGGTCATGCAGGCCACGCCCACCAGGCGCGGCACGCGGGCCGAGCCGCCGCCGCCCACGAAGATGCCGCGCTGGCCCTCCGGCAGGCCGTAATACGCGCTGCGTTCGGCCACGCGGATGTGGGTGCTGCTGGCCAGTTCCAGCCCGCCGCCCACCACCGCGCCGTGCAGCACGGCCACCACCGGCACGCGGCCGAACTGCACCGAGTCCATCACGCCGTGCCACAGCCGCGAATGCAGCACGCCTTCGGCCACGCTGCGCTCGGCCAGCTCCGACAGGTCGAGGCCGGCGCAGAAGTGCTCGCCAGCGCCGGTGAGCACTACCGCCTTCACCTCGTTGGGCAGGTTGACCAGCGCCGTCTGCAGCTGCTGCACCAGCGTGTCGTTCATCGCGTTGCGCTTGGCCGGGCGGTTCAGGCGCACATGGGCCACGTGGGCGGCCAGGCTCACCTCCAGCAGGTCGAGCGAGGCCAGCAGGCCGGTGGCGGGTTCAAAGGCGAGGGTCATGGGCGTGTCCGGGGAAGTCAGAGATTCAGGCGGCGGGCGCGGTGTCGGCGTACTTGCCCAGCCGCAGCAGGCGCATCGCGTTGTCCTTGAGGATCAGCGGCTTGACCTCGTCGCGGAAGCCGGCCTCCTCGAAGTCCTTCATCCAGCGCTCGGGGGTGATCAACGGAAAGTCGCTGCCGAAGAGCACCCGGTCCTTCAGCAGCGTGTTGGCGTACTGCACCAGCTGGGGCGGAAAGTACTTGGGGCTCCAGCCCGACAGGTCGATCCAGATGTTGGGCTTGTGCATGGCCAGCGAGATGGCTTCGTCCTGCCAGGGCCAGCTGGGGTGGGCGATGACGATCTGCATGTCGGGGAAGTCGATGGCCACGTCTTCCAGCAGCATGGGGTTGCTGTTCTGCAGCCGCAGGCCGCCACCGCAGCGCATGCCCGAGCCGATGCCCGAATGGCCGCTGTGGAAGATGGCGGGCAGCTTGTACTCGGCGATCACCTCGTACAGCGGCCAGGCCATGCGGTCGTACGGCTCGAAGCCCTGCACCGTGGGGTGGAACTTGAAGCCCTTGACGCCGTGCTCCTCGATCAGCCGGCGCACTTCGCGTGCGCCCATCTTGCCCTTGTGGGGGTCGACGCTGCCGAAGGCGATCATGATGTCGGGGTTGTCACGCGCGGCCTCGGCGATTTCTTCGTTGGGGATGCGGCGGCGGCCGATCTGCGCCTCGGCATCGACGCAGAACATCACGAAGCCCACCTTCTGCGCGCGGTAGTAGGCCAGGGCCTCGGCCATCGTGGGGCGGCGGGTGGATCGGAAATACTTGTCCGCCGCGCGGTCGTACTCTTCGCCGTAGCTGTCGAACGGGTTCCAGCACGACACTTCCAGGTGCGTGTGGACGTCGATCGCGATCAGGTCGTCGGTCTTCATGGTGGATTGCAGGTCTGCCGGCATTCGCTTAATTTAATTAACTATTCGGGCGCCGGTGACTGGGGCTAACCCTGAGGCATTGGCGCCCCTTGACTGCCACCGGATCGGGGCTTGATTTGGTTCAGTGACTGAATCAAATTCTGAACTCGCGCATCTGGTGCTCCAGTTTGGGGCGCGGCGGGGGGCGGGGCCGCCCGGGGCCGCAGCGTGGAAAAAGGCGCTGTGCGCACACGCGTTTACCAATCGACATACTTTTGCCCCGCGCTTACGCTCGCCGGATGTCGGTATTTCCTCAGACAACGGCGGTGGCGGTATTGCTGGTGGCCGTTGTCATGACCACGTGCTTTGGCCTGGCGGTGCTGGTGCTTCACCGCCGCCATCGCGCCTCGGATGCGCATGCCGCGCGGCTCTCGCGCTTTCTGGCGGCCCTCTCGCGCACCAACCGCATGGTGCTGCGCACCGACGACGAGCGAAAGATCTTTGCCGAGACCTGCGAGATCTGCGTGCAGACCGGCCATGCCGTGCTGGCCTGCATCTACCTGCAGGACGGTACCTTGCTGCGCCGCGTTGCCACCGCGGGGCCGGCCGATGAGGTGCTGGCCAACGTGCCTGACCCGCTGGACACTGAAAACCCGGCGATGCAGAACACCTACACCGTGCGCGCCTTTCGCGAGGGCCGGCACCTGCTGAGCAACCGCTACCAGCAGGACCCGCTGTCGGGCCGCTGGCGCGCGGTGGCCGTGGCCCATGGCATCCATGCCATCGCCTGGCTGCCGCTGCGCAGGCGCGGCATGGTGTACGGCACCCTGATGCTGTGCGCCGATGCGCCCGACTTCTTCGACCCGCCGCTGGTGGCCCTGCTCGACGAGATGAGCGCCGACATCTCGTACGCGCTGGACAACATCGACCGCGAGGAAGAACGCAGCGCCGCGGCGCGCGAGATCGCCGCCGGCCGCGACCGCTTTGAACGCCTGTTCCAGACCGCGCCGATGGCCTCGGCCATCCTGTCGTTCGAAGACCGCAGCGTGATCGACGTCAACCAGGCCACCTGCCAGCGCTTCGGGCTGCGGCGCGAGCAGATGGT
>NZ_CAXFDV010000312.1:0-2100 GCF_964001545.1 uncultured Aquincola sp. | reverse complement strand
TGCCGTGGTGGGTGGTGTGGCCGGCGGCGTGGCCGGCGGTGCAGCCGCAGGCGCGGCCGTGGGCGGCATGACCGGCCCGGTGGGCGCGGCCGTGGGCGCGGTGGTGGGCGCGGTGGCCGGTGCGCTGGCGGGCCGTGGCATCGGCAAGGCGGTGGACCCGGCCGAAGAAGACACCTACTGGCGCGAGAACTACAGCACCCGCCCGTACGTGAACACCGGCAGCACCTACGACGACTACGGCCCGGCCTACACCTATGGCGTGGATGCGTACACCCGCTATCCCGACCGTTCGTTCGACGACGTGGAATCGGACCTCAGCCGCGACTGGGGCAGCCGCCGCGGTAGCTCGTCGCTGGAATGGGAGCATGCCAAGCAAGCCTCGCGCGATGCCTGGCACCGCCTGAGCGACAAGGTGGAACGTGCGGTGCCGGGTGACTCGGACCGCGACGGCCGCTGATCGAGCCAGGCTCGGCAAGCCCTGAAGGGCTGGCGGCCGTGGGGCCGGCCCGCCCTTTTTCATGGCGGGCGCCTCAGCGGCGAGCGGCCGCCGTGGCCACCGGCGCGTTGTCCACGAAGCCGGCCACGTCGCTCAACACCGGCGCCAGCCAGCGCAGCGGGCGGCCGAAGGCGCCGGCCAGCGTCATGTGGTTCACCCGCTCGTACAGGCGCAAGGTCACCGGCACGCCCAGCGCCTGCAGCCGCTGCGCGAGCGCCACGCTGTTGCGTTGCGGGTCCACCAGATCGTCCTTCAACGCGGCGCCGATGAAGCTGCGCGGCGCGCCGCGTGTCGCCAGCTGCAGCGGTTGCGTATCGGGCGGGTAATCGGGGTGGAAGAACACCGGCTTCACGTCCGGGTTGGTGGTGGGCAGGAAGTCGTAGGGCCCGGCCAGGCCGATGAAGCCGGCCAGCGCCTGCGGCGCATGGCCGGTGGCCGACAGCCAACGCGGGTCCAGCGCCAGCATCGCGGCGTTGTAGGCACCGGCGCTGTGACCCATCACGAACACCCGCTGCGGGTTGCCGCCCAGCGTGGCCGCCTGGTCCAGGCCCCAGGCCAGCGCGGCGGCGCTGTCGCGCAGAAAGTCGGGGTAGCGCACCTCGGGGTACAGACGGTAGTCGGCCACCAGCGTGAGCATGCCGCGTGAGGCGAGGGCCTCGCCCACGAAACCGTAGTCGCCCCGGTCGCCGCTGTTCCAGCTGCCGCCATAGAAGAACACCACCACCGGCCAGCCGCCGGCCGGCGCGGCCTGCGTGGGCCGGTAGATGTCCAGCCGCTGCCGGGGGCCCGGACCATAGGCCACGCCTTCGGTCAGCGTGTGCGTGCCCGAAGGCGCCAGCGCATTAAGGGCGGCCACCGGCGAGCAGGCGGCCAGGCCGGCCAGCGCGCCCGCGCCGGCCAGCGTGAGAAGGAAAGAGCGTTTGAGCCACATGCCCGGTCTTTTACGCTGTAACACGGGGGGCGGATGCAGGAGGCCGCCGCATCGCATTGCAGGCTCGGGCCCAGGGGCATGGCGGCGGTGGCACACCGCGGGCGGGCGGCTGGCTAAGCTGGCCCGACACACCCACCAGGAGAAAGCGCTTCATGGACTTGAGACTCACAGGCAAGCGGGCCGTGGTCACCGGCGGCAGCCGTGGCATCGGCAAGGCGGTGGCCGCGGCATTGGCGGCCGAAGGCGTGGACGTGGCCTTGCTGGCCCGCGACCGCGCCGCGCTGGACGCGGCGGCACAAGCCATCGCCGCGGCCAGCGGGCGCCGCGTGGTGGGCGTGGTGGGCGACACCACCGACGATGCCTCGGTGCAGGCCGCGTTTGCGCAGGCCGTGGACGCGCTGGGCGGGCCGATCGACATCCTGGTCAATGCCGCGGCCGAGCCGGCAGGTTATGCCGCGCCGCCCAAGCTGGCGCAGATCCAGGGCGACTTCTTCCATGCCGAGCTGGACACCAAGGTGATGGGCTACATCCGCTGCGCACGCGAGGTGGTGGCAGGCATGCGGGCCCAGGGCTGGGGCCGCATCGTGCACGTCAGCGGGCTGGCGGCGCGGCAGGCGGGCAACACCGTGGGCAGCATCCGCAACGTGGCCGTGGCCGCGCTGGCCAAGAACAT
>NZ_CAXFDV010000311.1:0-6773 GCF_964001545.1 uncultured Aquincola sp. | reverse complement strand
TCTCGCAGGGCGCACATGCGCTCGTCTGGCAAGAAACCGATGCCGGCGATCTGCCGGACACGGCTGAAATCATCCCCGGCGGGTCCATGCCGTTGACCGGCATCACCGGGTTCCTGCAGTCCACGGCTTTCGGCTCCGGCGAGTTCTTCTACCAGGTGGACCTCTTTCGCATCCAGGTGACAAACGCGGCGCTGTTCAGCGCCAAAGTTCAGAACGGGACGGAATTCGATTCGGCTCTGTTCCTCTTCAATGCAGCAGGCTACGGCGTGCTGGCCAACGACGACGGCGCCAACAACAGCCTGGGGGGCGCTTTCAGTCTGGGCTCGCTGTCGGCCCCCGGTACCTACTACCTCGGCGTCGCGCTCGGCGGCTTCCGCGCCCTGGACGCCAACGGCAACAGCGTTTTCCTGCCGGGTGGCCTCAACGACACGCTGGCTGGCAACCCCGCCAGCGGCCCTCTGGCTTCCTGGGACGGCTCGCAGGCCATACCGGTCACCGAAACCGCCCAGAGCTACGCCATCACCCTCACCGGCGCCACCGTGGCCGCCGTGCCCGAGCCTGGCGCTGCGCTGCTGATGGGCGCCGGGCTGGCCGGCCTGGCGGTGCTGCGCCGCCGGCGCCGCCCCAACGCCTGAGCCCTGGATGCCCGCGGGCTCATGAGGCCCACGGGTACGCAACTGCCTTCCTCCTCATCGACACGGAGACCGGTATGCATTCGATTCCTCGCGCCCTTTCGGCGCTGGGTCTGGCCCTGGGCACGCTGCTGAGCCTGCAGCCCGCCACCGCACAGACCCCCGTCGCCGCCCGCGTGGCGGCCCTCAAGTTGCCCGCCCCCGTCACGGTGGCCAGCGCGCCCCGCATCACGGCGCTCAATGGCACCGTGCAGGTGGTGGTCCGCCTGACCGATGCGCCGCTGGCGCTGGCCGTCGGCGCCAATGCCAAGCAGGGCCAGGGCGTGATGACGCTGGCCCAGCGCCAGGCCTACATGGCCAGCCTCAAGAGCAAGCAGGACACCTTGATGGCCCAGGTGCGCGCCCTCGGCGGCAGCGAACTGGGCCGCGTGGGCAAGGCCTACAACGCGCTGGTGGTCTCGGCGCCGGCCAGCAGCCTGGCGCAGATCGGCAAGCTGGCGGGCGTCAGCGGCATCCTGCCGGTGCCCGACACCCAGCGCTCGCTCGACGAAACCGTGCCCTACGTGGGCGGCAAGGCGCTGCAGCAGATGGGCTTCACCGGCGCGGGCACGCGCATCGCGGTGCTGGACAGCGGCGTGGACTACACCCACCGCAACCTGGGCGGCGCCGGCACGGCGGCCGCTTATGCGGCCGCGGCCACCAACCCCACCATCGTCACCCCGGGCGTGTTCCCTACCGCCAAGGTGATCGGCGGCTACGACTTCGTGGGCGAGACCTGGCCCAACGGCGCGCTGGCGCCCGACGCCAACCCGATCGACGCCGGCAGCGGCGCCGGCCACGGCACGCACGTGGCCGACATCGCCGCGGGCAGCAGCAACGACGGCCAGCACAAGGGCATGGCGCCCGGCGCCAAGATCTACGCCGTCAAGGTGTGCAGCAGCGTCAGCACCAGCTGCAGCGGCCTGGCCACGCTGCAGGGCCTGGACTGGGCGATGGACCCCAACGGCGACCTCGACTTCTCGGACTCGGCCGACGTGGTCAACCTGTCGCTGGGTGGCAACTACGGCCAGCGTGAAGACTCCAGCGCACAGGCGGTGAGCAACCTGGTGCGCTTCGGCATCGTGGTGGTGGCGGCCGCCGGCAATGCGGCCGACCGGCCGTACATCGTCAGCTCGTCGTCCACCGCGCCGGAAGCCATCAGCGTGGCGCAGACGGCCGTGCCTTCGGCCGGCGCCATCGCGCTGGTGGTCAATGCGCCGGCCAGCATCGCCGGCAGCTACGGCAACACCGCCACGCTGGAATGGGCGCCGGTGACCAGCGGCTTCAGCGGCCAGGTGGCCTACGGCGGCAGCGGCGCTGCCGCCATTGCCTGCGCGCTGGCCAGCACGCCCGACTTCACCGGCAAGGTGGCGCTGATCGACCGCGGCTCGTGCAACATCAGCACCAAGGTGGCCAATGCCAAGGCCCGCGGCGCCATCGGCGCGCTGATCGCCAACAACGCGCCGGGCGAAGCGCCATCCTTCAGCAGCGGCGGCGAAACCGACCTGGTGCAGGCCCTGGTCATCGGCCAGGAAGTGGGCGCGCGGCTGAAGTCGGCGCTGGGCGGCGGCAGCCCGGTCACCGTCACGGTCAACCGAGCCAACGTGATCCCGCTGGCCGGCAGCATGGCCAGCACCTCGGCGCGGGGGCCGTCGTACAGCTACGGTGCCATCAAGCCCGAGATCGGCGCCCCGGGCGCCTCGGTCTCAGCCGTGTTCGGCACCGGCACCGGCACCGAAGCCTTCGGGGGCACCTCGGGTGCCACGCCGATGGTGGCGGGCGCGGCGGCGCTGCTGCTGCAGAAGTTCCCGCAGGCCACGCCGATCGAGATCAAGTCGCGCCTGATGAACGCGGCCAACACCGCCGTGTACACCAACCCGGCCACGCTGCCGGGCGTGCTGGCACCCATCACCCGCATCGGCGCCGGTGAACTGCGGGTGGACCGCAGCGCGGCGCTGACCACCGGGCTGTGGGACGCCACCAACCCCTACAGCGTGGCCCTGTCCTTCGGCGTGGTGCGGGCCACCGGGCTGAGCAAGTTCACCAAGAAGGTGGCGGTGCGCAACTACAGCAGCTCGTCGCGTACCTACACCATCCAGCGCAGCTTCCGTTATGCCAATGACGAAGCCAGCGGCGCGGTGAGCCTGAGCATGCCCGCCAGCATCACGGTGCCGGCCAATGGCACGGGCGCCTTCGTCATCACCATGACGCTGGACGCCAGCAAGCTGCCCGCCTGGAACCTGGGCTTTGCGGCCGACCAGGGCACCGGCGCGCTGCTCAACGAGGTGGAGTACGACGGCTACGTGTCGGTGGGCGACGCCCAGGAAACCGTGACGGTGCCCTGGCACATCCTGCCGCACAAGGCTGCCAACGTGACGCCGTCCACCACCTCGGTGGCCCTGTCGGGTGGCAGCAGCGCGCTGCTGGGCGTGAGCAACGCGGGCGGCGCCACCGGTGGCTACACCGACGTGTTCGCCCTCACCGGCATCAGCCCGCAGATCAGCCTGGTGCAGCCGGCCGCCGGCAGCGATGCGGCGGTGATCGACATCAAGGCCACCGGCGTGCGGGTGATCGACATCGGCGAGCCGGCCCTGCAGTTTGCGGTGACGACCTTCGGGCGCCGTGCGCACCCGGCCTACCCGGCCGAGTTCGACGTGTACGTGGACGTCAACAACGACGGCGTGGCCGATGCGGTGGTGTACACCCGCGAAAGCGGCGACTTCGGCACCAGCGGCCGCACCCTGGTGGTGGCGCAGAAGCTCAACCCCAACGGCAGCAACAACGGCGCCGCGGTGGCCAACTTCTACATCGACGCGGACCTGGACTCGGCCAACGCCATCCTGACGGTGCTGCCGGGCGACCTGGGCATCACCGACCTCGGCAAGAAGATCAACTTCGAGGTGCGGGCCTACGACAACTACCACAGCGGCAATCTGACCGACGTGGTGGCTGGTCAGAGCTTCATCCCCGCCAAGCCGAAGTACACCGCCACCTTCGACGCCTTCACCCTGCCGGCCAACGGCCAGGGCGGCGTCGTGGTGAGCAAGACGCCGGGCGTGGCGGCCAATGCCCACAGCCAGACCGGGCTGCTGCTGCTGCACGCCAACGGCAAGGCCGGCCGCGAGGCCGACCTGATCCAGGTGACGCCGTAAGGCCGGGTGGCTGCCCCAGGCAGCCATCCCCAAAAGGCAAAGGCCCCTCGCGGGGCCTTTTTCATGGGCGCCTGAAGCCTCAGGTGCCTTTGCTGATGGTGATGGTCGGGAACTTGGCCGAGAAGTCCTTGGCCTTGCGCGCCACCGTCACCGCCACCTGGCGGGCCACCGCCTTGTACAGGCCGGCCACTTCGCTGTCGGGCTCGGCCACCACGGTGGGGCGGCCGGCGTCAGCCTGCTCGCGGATCGAGAGCTTGAGCGGCAGCGCGCCCAGGTAGTCCACGTTGTATTCAGCCGCCATCTTCTTGCCGCCTTCGGCGCCGAAGATGTGCTCGGCATGGCCGCACTGCGAGCACACGTGCACCGCCATGTTCTCGACGATGCCCAGGATGGGCACGCCCACCTTCTCGAACATCTTCAGGCCCTTGCGGGCGTCCAGCAGCGCGATGTCCTGCGGCGTGGTGACGATGACGGCGCCGGTCAGCGGCACGCGCTGGCACAGGCTCAGCTGCACGTCGCCGGTGCCGGGCGGCATGTCGACGATCAGGTAGTCCAGGTTCTTCCAGTTGGTCTGCCGCAGCAGCTGGTCCAGCGCCTGCGTGACCATGGGGCCGCGCCAGATCATGGCCTGGTCGGGCTGCACCAGAAAGCCGATGGACATCAGCTGCACGCCGTGGCCCTGCAGCGGCTCCATGCTCTTGCCGTCCAGGCTTTGCGGCTGGCCCTGCACACCCATCATCGTGGGCTGGCTGGGGCCGTAGATGTCGGCGTCCAGCAGGCCCACGGTGGCGCCTTCGGCAGCCAGCGCCAGCGCCAGGTTGGCGGCCGTGGTGCTCTTGCCCACGCCGCCCTTGCCCGAGGCCACGGCGATCACGTTCTTGACGCCCGGCAGCAGTTGCACGCCGCGTTGCACCGCATGGGCGACGACGACGCTGCTGAGGTTGACGCTCGCGTTCTCCACCCCCGGCACGCTGCGCGCCGCGGCCACCAGGGCCTTGCGCAGCGCCGGGAACTGGCTTTGCGCCGGGTAGCCCAGTTGCACGTCGAAGGCCACGTCGCCGCCGTCGATGCGCAGGTTGCGCAGCTGCCGGGTGGTAACGAAGTCTTCGCCGGTGTTGGGGTCGACGACGGACTGGAGCGCTGCCAGCAGCGCGGCTTCGGTGGGCGTGGGCATGGAGGACGGCAGAGGGCAAAAACGCGAAAAAGTGCGCCCGCCAGTCTAACGAGCGGCTGCGCGGCACCCGCGGCTGGGGCCTTGCCCGGCGCGCCGAGGTGGCCCGCCCGTCATGGTGCAGTGCGGCATTCGGGTATGGCGGCTGCTTACAAAGCGTGCCGGCACCGCGCATATCCTCGGCGCCGTTGTCACCACCCACGCCCCTCGCATGGATCAAGCAAACACCACCCGCCTCGACCGACGCCACTTCATCACCGCCGCCGGCAGCGCGCTGGGCCTGGCCGCGCTGGGCCTGCCGGCGCAGGCGCAGCCCGCTGCCACCACCGGGCTGCGCCTGGGGCCGCGCAAGCCGTTTTCGTTCGAGGCGCTGGTGGCGCGGGCCGAAGCCCTGTCGCGCCAGGCGCCCACCGCGCTGGTGAACCTGCCGCGCGAGGTGCTGGAGCGCATCGACTACGAAGCGCACGGCAAGCTGCGCTTCGACACCGACAGCGCGCTGTTCAAGGACGGCCCCGGCCCCTTCCCGGTGACCTTCTTCCACATGGGCCGCTTCTTCCAGACGCCGGTGCACATGCATGTGCTGGACAAGCAGGGGGACGCGTGGGGCGCGCGCGAGATCCTGTATTCGCCGCGCTACTTCGACATGCCGGCCGACAGCCCCGCCCGCGAGCTGCCCGAGGGCGCGGGCTTTGCCGGCTTCCGCTTTCAGGAAAGCCGGCTGGGCGACCAGAACAAGCTCGACTGGAAGAGCAACGACTGGGTGGCCTTTCTGGGCGCCAGCTACTTCCGCGCCATCGGCGAGCTGTACCAGTACGGGCTGTCGGCACGCGGCGTGGCCATCAACCCCGCGGTGCCGGGGCAGGACGAAGAGTTTCCTTCCTTCACCCACTTCTGGTTCGAGCCGCCGGCCGAAGGCAGCACCAGCGTCACCGTGCATGCGCTGCTGGAAGGCCCCAGCATCACCGGCGCCTACCGCTTCGTGATGAAGCGCGAGGCGGCGGTGATCATGGACATCGATGCGCGCCTGTTCCTGCGCAAGGACGTGGCGCGGCTGGGGCTGGCGCCGCTGACGTCGATGTACTGGTACTCGGAGACGGTCAAGCCCACCGCCATCGACTGGCGGCCCGAGGTGCACGACTCCGACGGGCTGACGATGTGGAACGGCGCCGGCGAGCGCATCTGGCGCCCGCTGAACAACCCGAACGCCACCTCGGCCTCGGCCTTTGCCGACAACAACCCGCGCGGCTTCGGCCTGTGGCAGCGCGACCGCAACTTCGACCATTACCTGGACGGCGTGATGTACGACCGCCGCCCGGGCCTGTGGGTGGAGCCGCTGGACAGCGGCTGGGGCGAAGGCGAGGTGCAGCTGATCGAGATCCCGACCGACGACGAGATCCACGACAACACGGTGGCGATGTGGGTGCCGCGCCAGCCCGCCAAGGCCGGCAGCCGCTACAGCCTGCGCTACCGCCTGCACTGGACCGACAAGGAGCCCTACCCCACGCCGCTGGCCTACTGCACCGGCACGCGGCTGGGCCGCGGCGGCCAGCCCGGCCAGCCGCGACCGGCCGGCGTGCGCAAGTTCATGGTCGAGTTCACCGGCGGCCCGCTGAAGGACCTGCCCTTCGGCGTCAAGCCCGAAGCGGTGCTCACGGCCGCCAGCGGCAAGTTCTCGTACGTGTTCACTGAAGCCGTGCCCGACGGCGTGCCCGGCCACTGGCGCGCGCAGTTCGACTTCACGGCCGAGGGCACGCAACCGGTGGACATTCGCCTTTATCT
>NZ_CAXFDV010000310.1:0-1904 GCF_964001545.1 uncultured Aquincola sp. | reverse complement strand
TTGACTCCCCCCACCCCACTCGCTGCAATCCCTCCCTGACTTCCTGGGAGCCCGCCGTGCGAGCACTTCCCTCGATTCCTGCGCCGCCGGCGCGGCGGCCGGAGCGCATCGGCTATGCCGACTTGCCGGTGTGGGTGCCGGGCGACATCTTGTGTGCCAGCGACGACCTGCACTGGCAGGGCGTCAGCCAGCGCACCTACCGCTACCGCGGGCAAGATGTGGAAATTCCGCCGCTGGACTGCTTCTTGATCGTGCAGTACGAAGACGGCTTCACGCCCATGCAGCGGCAGTTCGATGGCCGGTGGACACGCACCAGCTGCGCGGCGGGGCTGTTCTCGCTGCTCACCGAATCGGCCGATTCGCACTGGCATTGGACGCAGGGCATCACGGTGTCGCATGTGTACCTGACCAATGATCTGCTGTGCCGCCTGGCCAGCGAGATGGAAGGCCGGCCGGTGGACGAAGTGCGCCTGCACGACGTGCTCAGCGGCGCCGACCCCATCGTCACGCAGATGACGCACCTGCTGCGCCAAGAGGCCACCACCGCCAGCGTGGGCTGCTCGCTGTATGCCGAGGCGTTGTCTACCCAGCTGGGCATTCACCTGCTGCGGCACTATGCGGCCTTTCGGTTCAAGCAGGCGCCGCGCGATGAGCGGCTGCACCCGGTGCAGGCGCGTCGGCTGCAGGAGTATGTGGACGCGCATTTGTGCGATGCCATCTCGCTGGAGCAACTGGCCCGCGTGGCCGGCGTGGGCGTGTGTGCGCTCAGCCGCCTGCTGCGCAGCAGTTGGGGCACCACGGCCCACCGCTACGTGATCGACCGCAGGGTGGAGCGTGCGCGCCAGCTGCTGCACCGCGGCGACCTGCCGCTCAAGGCCGTGGCCGCGGCCACCGGCTTTGCCGACCAGGCGCACATGACGCGCACCTTCAAGGCCCGGCTGGGCTGCACGCCCGGCGAACTGCGGCGCGGGCATTGATGCGCTGAACGACCCACCCGGGGTTTGCCCGGGCTACGCCGAATGTTCAAAGCGCGCGTGGCGTTTGTTCAAGCCGGCGCGGCCGGCCCTTCCTAACCTGCGGCTCCCGCCTGGACGACGGCGTTCAGCGCGGCCCACCCACCGCACGGAGAGGACGATGACGGAAACCCTTCCATCCACCGCCAGCCCCACCCGCACGCTCGACGCGCTGATCATCGGCGCCGGCGTGGCCGGCCTGTACCAGCTGCACCAACTGCGGCAGCTCGACCTGAAGGTGCGCGTGTACGACGCCGCCAGCGACGTGGGCGGCACCTGGTACTGGAACCGCTACCCCGGCGCCAAGTTCGACTCAGAGGCCTACATCTACCAGTACCTGTTTGACAAAAGCCTGTACACCGACTGGACCTGGAGTTCGAAGTTTCCCGGCCAGCCCGAGATCGAGCGCTGGATGCACTACGTGACCGACCGGCTGGCGCTGCGGCCCGACATCCAGTTCAACACCCGCATCACCCGCGCCGAGTGGGACGACAGTCGCGGCCGCTGGCGGGTGAGCACCGACACCGGCGAGCAGATCGACACCCAGTACCTGATCACCTGCGCCGGCATGTTGTCGGCCCCGATGGAAAAGGTGTTCGAGGGGCAGGAGAGCTTTGCCGGCCGCATCTTCCACACCGGGCGCTGGCCGCACCAGCCGCTGGACCTGCGTGAGCAGCGTGTGGGCGTGGTGGGCATCGGCGCCACCGGCATCCAGGTCATCCAGACCATTGCCGACCAGGTCAAGCAGCTGAAGGTGTTCATCCGCACGCCGCAGTACGTGCTGCCGATGAAGAACCCCAGCTACGGCCCGCAGGAAGCCGCGGCCTACAAGGCCCGCTTTGAAGAGCTGCGCGCCACGCTGCCCCACAGCTTCACCGGCTTCGAGTACGA
>NZ_CAXFDV010000309.1:0-11826 GCF_964001545.1 uncultured Aquincola sp. | reverse complement strand
GTGCCCACCATCCGCGCCCGCTACAAGGCCCAGCGCGATGCGATGAAGGCCGCGCTGGAACAACACCTGCCCGCCGGCTGCCGCTGGCAGCTGCCCGAGGGCGGCATGTTCTTCTGGGTCGAGCTGCCCGAGGGCCTGGACACGCTGGCCCTGCTGCCCAAAGCGGTGGAAGCCGGTGTGGCCTATGTGCCGGGCGCCGCCTTCTACGCCAGCGCGCCGCGCATGAACACGCTGCGTCTGAGCTTCGTCACCGTGTCGGCCGAGCGCATCACGCAGGGCGTGGCGGCGTTGGGCCGGGTGTTTCAACAAGCCCTGGAGTCCCAGCGATGAGCACACCCACAAGCCGCCGCTTCACCCAGCTCGACGTGTTCACCGGCCGGGCGTTGTACGGCAACCCGCTGGCCGTGGTGCACGACGCCGAAGGCCTGAGCGACGAGCGCATGGCCGCCTTCGCGCGCTGGACCAACCTGTCCGAGACCACCTTCCTGCTGCCGCCCACCGACCCACAGGCCGACTACCGGGTGCGCATCTTCACGCCCATCGGCGAGCTGCCGTTCGCCGGCCATCCCACGCTGGGCAGCTGCCACGCCTGGCTGCAGGCCGGCGGCCAGCCCCAGGGCGAGCAGGTGGTGCAGCAGTGCGAAGTGGGCCTGGTGCGGGTGCAGCGGCAAATGGCCGGCGACGTGCAGCGCCTGGCCTTTGCCGCGCCGCCACGGCGCCGCGAAGGCCCGCTGCCCGACGAAGTGCTGGACCGCGTCTGCGCCGGGCTGAAGATCCCGCGCGACGCCATCCTTCACCATGCATGGTGCGACAACGGCCCCGGCTGGGCCGGCGTGATGCTGGATTCGGCCGCCGACGTGCTGGCGCTGCATTGCGACTACGCAGCGCTGGGCGACGTGAAGCTGGGCGTGGTGGCGCCGCATCCGGCGGGGCATGAGGCGCAGTTCGAGCTGCGCGCCTTCATCGGCGGCGGCAACTTCGAAGATCCCGTCACCGGCAGCCTGAACGCCGCGGTGGCCCAGTGGCTGATGGGGGCCGGTCTAGCGCCGCAGCAGTACGTCGCTGCGCAAGGCACCGCGCTGGGCCGCGCCGGCCGCGTGTACCTGTCGCACGACGGCACCGACGTGTGGGTGGGCGGCGAAGTGGCCGGCTGCATCGAAGGCCGGGTGAGCCTGTAGCAGGTGCACATGTCTAGACAACTCGACCACCTGGTGGTGGGCGCCCGCAACCTGGAAGAAGGCGCCGCCTGGTGCCAGGCCACCTTCGGCGTGCAGCCCGGCCCGGGCGGCCAGCATGCCTTCATGGGCACCCACAACCGGCTGCTGCGGCTGGGCGGCGAAGGCTTCGAGGCCGCCTACCTGGAGATCATCGCCATCGACCCGCAGGCGCCGGCCCCGGGCCGTGCGCGCTGGTTCGGGTTGGACACGCCGGCGGTGCAAGCCGCCTTGGCCCAGGGCCCGCAGCTGCTGCATTGGGTGATGCGCAGCAGCAGCCTGCTGGCCGACCAGCAGCGCCTGGCCGCTGCAGGGCAGGACCCGGGCCGGGTGCAGGCCGCCGAGCGCCCCACGCCGGCCGGCCTGCTGCGCTGGCAGATCACCGTGCCCGACGACGGCCTGCCGCGCTGCGGCGGCGCGCTGCCGACGTTGATCGCCTGGGACGGCGCGCACCCGACCGAACGCATGCCGGACAGCGGCCTGAGCTTGCGGCAGCTGCAGCTGCGTGGCCTGCCCGGTGACGCTGCGGCCCTGCTGCCGGCCGCCCACGTCACGCACCTGCCCGGCCCCGGGCCGGCATTGCAGGCGCGGCTGTCAGGCCCTCACGGTGAGGTGCTGCTGGCCTCGCCGTTTTTCGTGGAGTAAGCCATTGGCCACCGAAGAACTGTTCCGTGAAGACGCCGACCTGACCACCTGCGAGGCGCGCGTGCTGTCGGCCGACGCCGCCGGCGTGGTGCTGGACCGCACCGTGTTCTACCCGCTGGGCGGCGGCCAGGCCGGCGACCGCGGCGAGCTGCTGCTGCCCGACGGCCGCGCACTGCAGATCGCCGACACCCGCAAGGGCGAAGCCGGCATCCTGCATGTGCCCGCGCCGGGGCAGGAGGCGCTGCTGGCCGAGCTGCAGCCCGGCCTGCCCGTGCAGGCCCGCATCGATGGGGCGCGCCGTGCGCGACACCGGCGCTTCCACACCGCCACCCACCTGCTGTGCGCGCTGGTGCCGCACCCGGTGGACGGCTGTTCCATCACCGCCGATTCGGCCCGGCTCGACTTCCACATGAGCGAGCCGCTCGACAAGGATGCGCTGAACGCCGGCCTGGCACGGCTGGTGGCCGAAGCGTACCCGGTGCGCCAGCGCTGGATCGGCGAGGACGAACTGGACGCCAACCCGCAGCTGGTGCGCAGCATGAGCGTGCAGCCGCCGCGCGGCCATGGCCGCATCCGGCTGCTCGAGGTCGAAGGGGTGGACTTGCAGCCCTGTGGGGGCACCCACGTGGGCAACACCGCCGACATCGGCGGTGTGTTCGTCAGCAAGATCGAGAAGAAGTCCGCCCGCACCCGCCGGGTGGTGCTGGGCTTGGCGGACGGCTGACGGCTTACTTCGCGCGGAAGTCGTCGTGGCAGGCCTTGCAGGTCTGCGCGGTACTGCCGAAGGCGGTCTTCAGCTGGGCCAGGTCGCCGGTCTTGGCGGCCACCAGCAGCTTGCCGGTCTCGTCCTGCATCTTCGTGGCGGCGGCCTTGAACTTGTCCTGTTCCTTCCAGATCTCGGGCTTGGCCTTGGTGCCGTGGCCCTTGTCGGTGCCTTCGCCGAAGGCCGCCCAGGGCAGCTTGGCCAGCGTGGCCACGATCTCGGCGTTGTCGGCCGCGGCCTTCGCGTCGAAGGGCACCTTGCCGTTGGCCATCGCGCCGATGCGGCCGAAGTGCTGGCCCATCACGAAGAGCGCGCCCTGGCGGTATTCGATGGCGTCTTCGGGCTTCTGGAACTGGGCGGCGGCCGGCAGGGCCACGGCCACCATCAGGGCGGCCAGTGCGGTCGATACGGACTTCTTCATTCGGTTCTCCGGGCTGAAGGCTGGGTGGGCACACGGCCCCGCGACGCAGGGCCTGGCGAGTGTACGGACGAGCCCCCGCTTTTGTTCCATCCGCGCGCTGCGCTGGAAGCGGGGCGGCCGACCGGTTATCTTCCCCGGTGTGAAGGCCTTTTCCCTGGAGCGTTTGAAATGAACGGTGGTGGCACGTCGCTGCAGCGCGTGCGGGTGTGGGACCTGCCCACCCGTGTGTTCCATTGGTTGCTGGCCACCGCGGTCATCGCGCTGGTGGTCACTGCCAAGGTGGGCGGCAATGCGATGGTCTGGCATTTCCGCCTGGGCTACCTGGTGCTGGCGCTGCTGGCCTTCCGGCTGGTGTGGGGCCTGGTGGGCGGGCGCTGGTCGCGCTTCACGCACTTCATCTACGGGCCGGGCAGCGTGTTCGCCTACCTGCGCGGCCATGCCGGGCCGGGCGGCCACTTCGAGGTGGGCCACAGCCCGGTGGGCGCGCTGTCAGTGTTTGCCTTGCTGGCGGTGCTGTCGGCCCAGGTGGGCACCGGCCTGGTGGCGGATGACGAGATCGCCAACCAGGGGCCGCTGTACCGCTTCGTCTCGGGCGACACCGCGGCCACCGCCACCGGCTGGCACACCGGCCCTGGCCAGTGGCTGATCATCGGCCTGGTGGTGCTGCATGTGCTGGCCATCGTGTTCTACCGCGTGGCCAAGGGCCGCAACCTGGTGGGCCCGATGCTGTCGGGCGACAAGCAGCTGCCCGCCGGCACGCCGGCTTCGGCCGACCGACTGGCCCAGCGCGCGCTGGCGCTGCTCGTGCTGGCGCTGTGCGCGGGCGGTGCGGCCTGGGTCGCGTCGCTCGGGGGCTGAGGCATGGCGGAACCCCCCGACATCTCGCTGGTGCCCGCCGACAGCCTGCCGCTGATCGAAGAGGCGCGGCACATCTTCCGCGAGTACGCCGAGCAGCTGGGCGTGGACCTGTGCTTCCAGAACTTCGATGCCGAGCTGGCCGGCCTGCCCGGCGACTATGCGCCGCCCGCGGGCGCGCTGATGCTGGTGTTCGTGGATGGTGAGCTGGCCGGCTGCGGCGCTTTCCGGCCGCTGCCGGAGTCGGACTATCCCAACGCCTGCGAGATGAAGCGGCTGTACGTGCGTCGCGCCTTCCGCCGCTTCGGCCTGGGCCGGCTGCTGGCGCAGGCGCTGATGGACCGGGCGCTGCAAGCCGGCTACTCGTGCATGCTGCTGGACACGCTGGACGACATGGAAGCCGCGCGCGAGCTCTACAGCTCGCTGGGCTTCGAAGAGATTCCGCCGTACTACTTCAACCCGCTGCCGGGGTCGCACTACCTCATGGCCCATCTGGGCTGAATGAGTTCAGCCCCCAGCTCGCTGCGCTCGCCGCCCCCCGAGGGGGAGGCGCCGGGCCCTTGGGGCGGCCCGGCGTGCCCGTCGGTCATTTTCCGGGCGGTAGCATGCGCCGCATGAACGAGCCCCTGCCCAACCCGCACATCCTTGAACTGCGTGCCGGCGCGCTGCGCCTGGCGCTTCGGCCCGACCTGGGCGGCTGCATCGCCGGCCTGTGGCTGGACGACGTGGCCGTGCTGCGCAGCACCGAGCCGGCGGAGCTGGCGGCCTCGCGCCCTTCGGGCTGCTATCCGCTGGTGCCGTATTCCAACCGCATCGGCTTTCGCCACTTCGACTGGGAAGGCGAGGCCTACACCACGCAGCCCAATTTCGACCAGAGCCCGCATTCGGTGCACGGCGTGGGCTGGAAGCGGCCGTGGCAGGTGGTCTCCGCCACCGAAACCGAAGCCGTGCTGCGCTACGTGCACACCGCCGACGACCACTGGCCCTTCGCCTTCGAGGCCACGCAGACCTTCACGCTGACGCCCGGCGGTCTGCAGCTGCGCATGGCCATCACCAACCAGGCCGACCGCACGCAGCCGGTGGGCCTGGGCTGGCACCCGTACTTCCCGAAGCGGGCGCACAGCCACCTGCACATCGAGGTGGCCGAGCGCTGGGATTCCGACCCTGCCGACGAGCTGCCGCGCCAGGCCGTGGCCCAGCCCACCATCGATGCGCCGGTGAGCGAGCTGCGCTTCGACAACTGCTTCCAGGGCTGGCAGGGCGCGGCGCTGATCCGCGACGAGCAGCTGTCGATGCGTATCACCTCCGACCTGGCCTACCTGGTGGTGTTCACGCCGCAGACCAAGGACTACTACTGCGTGGAGCCGGTGAGCCATGTCAGCAACGCCATCCAGATGGCCGACCCGCTGGCCCACGGCCTGGTGTCGCTGCCGCCGGGGCAGACGCATGCCGGCACGATGACGCTGGCCGTGGAGCGCGCATGAAGCTCAACGACGACATCGGCGTCATCCCCGTCGCGCCCTCGCTGCTCGGCGAATCGCCCCTGTGGCACCCCACCGAGCAAAGCCTGTACTGGTGCGACATCCCGGGCCACAAGCTCAACCGCTTCAACCCCGCCAGCGGCCAGCACGATGAGTGGGCCTTCGACACCGACGTGGCCTGTTGCGCGCCGGTGCTGGGCGGCGAGCTGCTGCTGGCGCTGCGCAGCGGGCTGTTCAGCTTCGACCCCGCCACCGGCAAGAGCCAGCGGCTGGCCAAGCCGCCGTATGACCCGGCGATCGAGCGCTTCAACGACGGCAAGGCCGATCCGCAGGGCCGCATGTGGGCCGGCACGCTGTACGAGCCGCGCGACCGTGCCGCAGCGGCCTTGTATTGCTGGGCGGGCGGCGAACTCACGCGTGAGGCCGAAGGCGTGACCACCGCCAACGGCCTGGCCTGGAGCCCCGACGGCCGCACCGCGTATTGGAGCGACACCAAGGCCCATACCATCTACGCCTTCGACTTCGACCCGATGCTGGGCACGCTGTCGGGCAAGCGGGTGTGGGTGCGTTTTCCGGTCAAGCAGCCGGGCATGGACCTGGCCGACTATGGCGGCCGGCCCGATGGCGCTTCGGTGGATGCCGAAGGCTGCTACTGGGTGGCGATGTTCGAGGGCGCGCGGGTGCTGCGCCTGTCGCCGCGCGGCGAGGTGCTGCGCGAGGTGAAGCTGCCGGTGCAGTGCCCCACGATGCCCTGCTTCGGCGGCCCCGACCTGAAGACGCTATACATCACCACCGGCCGCGAGAACCGCCCCGCTGAAGAGCTGGCCCGCACGCCCTTGGCGGGCGCCGTGCTCACGTTGCAGGTGGACGTGCCGGGCCTGCCGGCCAACTTCGCCAAGAGTTAAGTCACAACTGCGCGATCGCCTCGCGCAGCGTGCGCACGCTCAACACCTCGGGCAGCAGCTGCGGCGCGGCGGTGGCGGCGCCGGGCTTGTAGAGGGCATACACCGGCACGCCGCTGCGGCCCAGCCGGGTGAGTTCGGCGCCGATGGCGGCGTCGCGGCGCGTCCAGTCGGCGCGCATCAGCACCACCTGGCGCTGCGCGAAATCGGCCATCACCTGCGCATCACTCAGCGCCCCGCGCTTGTTGAACTGGCAGGTCACGCACCAGGCCGCGGTGAAGTCGACGAACACCGGCCGGCCCTGGGCGGTGAGTTCGGCCACGCGGGCCGCATTCCACGGTTCCCAGGTGGCGGCCACGCCGTCGTGGGCGGCACCTGCAGCGGGCGCGGCCGTGGCCGGCGCAGCGGGCTCGCGCAGCGCCGGCAGCGCCCAGCCCAGGGCCGCGACCAGCAGCAGCACGCTCAGGCCGCCAAAGCCCAGCCGTGCGCCGCGGCCGAAGCCCGGGCCGCCCCAGGCCCAGGCCGCAAAGGCCAGCGCCAGCAGCAGGCCCAGCAAGGCCGCCACCGCGTCAATGCCGGCCTGCTGGCCTAGCACCCAGACCAGCCAGATCACGGTGGCGAACATCGGAAACGCCATCAACACCTTGAAGCGCTGCATCCACACGCCGGGCCGCGGCATGGCCCGCGCCACGCCCGGCCACAGGCTGGCAGCCAGGTAGGGCAGGGCCATGCCCCCGCCCAGCGCCGCGAAGATGGCCAGCGCCTGCGCGGCCGGCAGCGTGACCGCCAGCCCCAGCGAAGCGCCCATGAAGGGTGCGGTGCAGGGCGAGGCGATGGCCACTGCCAGCACGCCGGTGAGGAAGGCGTCGGCCATCGGGTGCCGGGCCCGCAGCGTGGCCAGGTTGCCCGGCAGCATGGAGCCGAACTCGAACACGCCGGCCAGGTTCAGGCCCACCAGCGTGAACAGCGCCGCCAGCGCCGCCACCACGCCGGGCGACTGCAGCTGGAAGCCCCAGCCCAGCTGCTCGCCGCCCGCACGCAAGGCCAGCAGCAGCGCCGCCAGCGCCAGGAAAGACAGCACCACGCCGGCGGTATAGGCCAGGCCGCCGCCCACACGCGCCTGGCGGTCGTGCGCATGGCTGGCAAAGCCCAGCACCTTCAGCGAGAGCACCGGGAACACGCAGGGCATCAGGTTGAGCAGCAGGCCGCCGCCCAGCGCCAGCAGCAGCGCGGCGGCCCAGCCCATGGGCGGCGGCGGGGCGGTGCCCGGCAGCGCTGCGGCTTCGGCCGCCGGCGCGGCAGCGGCGGCCAGTGCCGGGTCGGGCCAGGGGCCGGGCACGTCGAAGGCCACTTCCACGCCGGCCGGCACGCCGTCGGCCACCAGCACCGCGGCCATGCGCTCGGGGCTTTCGCTGCGCACGGCCGACAGCGGCACGCTGGCCTGCCAGGCGCCGCCTTCCCAGCGCACCTGCTGCACGGCGGCGTTGTCGATCACGCCGGCGGTCTCGGGGAAAAAGGCGAGGCGGCGCCCCTGCCACGCGGCGGGCAGGCCTTCGATGCGCAGCTGCAGGGCCGTGTCGGTCAGGCGGGCCTGCGCACGGGCGCCGGCCGCGGCCACCGGCGTGTTGCGCGCAGCCGCTTCAAAGTCGGCGGCATTGCCGGCGGTGGCGGCCTGGGTGGGCAGCGCCAGCGAGAAGTCGCCCGACTGCGGAATGCACACCTCCTTGCACACCAGCCATTCGGCGTGCAGCTTCACCTCCAGCGTGGGGGCGGCGTAGCCGGCGGGCACCGTCACCGGCACGGGCAGCAGCAGCGTGTCCTCGTAGCCGTAGTTCATCAATGGGCCCACCGGCAGCCGCTTGGGCGTGGGCCAGGCGATGTCGCCGGCGCTCACCTCGGGCGGCAGCGTCCACTGCAGCGTGGTGGGCAGGCCGGAGTCGCCGGGGTTCTTCCAGTAGGTGTGCCAGTGCGGCTCGTGGGTGATCTTCAGGCCCAGCCACACGGGCTTGCCGTCGGCTACGCCCTCGGGCGCATGGGCCACCAGCTCGGCCCGTACCTGATCGGTCTTGACGACGGCGGGCGAGCCGCCGAACAACGCGGCGGAGGCGGCCAGAGGCAGGCCCAGGGCCAGCGGCAACAACAATCGGGCAAGCAGCATGCGCACTTGGAAAGCCGGCGAGACCGGCGGTTCCGGATCAAGGAGGAGGGGCGCCGCAGCCAGCGGCCCCGCATTTCAGCACGGCGCCCGAAGCAACGCTTCCTTACGTGAAGACACGTTGAGAGGTCAATCCGCAGCAATGGGGTGGGATGCCGAGAAAAGCACGGGTTTGACCGTATACTCCCGCCGCTTTGCCACTGGCCGGTAAGAGAGAGCTGCACATGTCAGAACGGACGAACCGCTCGGACACGTGGGCCGATGCCGGACAAGATGGGGTCGAAGAGCAGCAGGTGAAAAGCCTGTCGCCCGAAGAAGCCCAGGCTTGGCGCGAGCGGCATCCCTCGGTGTCGCCTTGGCGGGTGGTGCGGTTCCAGGCCCTGGTGGGCGTGGTCGTCGCACTGGCCACCTGGGCGGTGATGCGGGATCTGAACGCGTTGTGGTCGGCGTTGTACGGTGCCGGTGTGGTGGTGTTGCCTGGTGCCGTCATGGCGCGCGGCATCACCAGCAGGCTGAGCAGCACTGCCCCCGGGTCCGGAGCCGTCGGCTTCATGGTCTGGGAGTTGGTGAAGTTGCTGGTGTCGGTGTCGCTGCTGGTGCTGGCACCCAGACTCTTGCCGCACTTGAGCTGGCCGGCGCTGCTGGTCGCCCTGGTGCTGTGCTTGAAAACCTATTGGGTCGCGCTGTTGTGGCGCGGCCGGTGAAACGATAAGACTACAGGTTCAAACAGAGATGGCAGAAGCAGCAGGACACGCGCCCACCGCCGGCGAGTACATCGTCCACCACCTCCAGCACCTGCAGAAGACCCTGTCGTTCGAGCCTGCCAAGCAGACCTCGATCGTCGACTTCGGCGTGTTCAACCTCGACTCCCTGGTGTACTCGGTGCTGCTGGGTGCGCTGGGCTGCTTCGTGCTGTGGCGCGCTGCGCGTGCCGCCACCTCGGGCGTGCCGGGCCGCTTCCAGGCTGCGCTCGAGATCCTGGTCGAAATGGTGGACAACCAGGCCAAGGGCGTGATCCACAACGCCACCAGCCGCAAGCTGGTGTCGCCGCTGGCGCTTACCGTGTTCGTCTGGATCTTCCTGATGAACTTCATGGACATGCTGCCTGTCGACCTGCTGCCTTCCATCTGGCACAAGGTCGGCCCGGCGCTCGGCCATGCCGACTACCACCGCGTGGTGCCCACGGCCGACCTGTCGACCACGCTGGGTCTGTCGGTCTCGGTGCTGCTGGTCTGCATCTTCTACAACATCAAGATCAAGGGCATCGGCGGCTGGTCGCATGAACTCATCGCCGCACCGTTCGGCGACAGGTGGTTCCTGTACCCCGTCAACTTCCTGATGCAGATGATCGAGTTCCTGGCCAAGACCGTTTCGCACGGCATGCGGCTGTTCGGCAACATGTTCGCCGGCGAACTCGTGTTCATGCTGATCGCGCTGATGGGTGGCGTGTGGGCGTGGCAATTCAACCCCTTGTCCGGCGGCTTTTGGCTGGGCGTCGGGCATGTGGTGGCCGGGACCGTCTGGACCCTGTTCCACATTCTGGTGATCACGCTGCAGGCGTTCATTTTCATGATGCTCACGCTGATCTACGTCGGCCAGTCGCACGACGCGCACTGATCCGGTTCTTCTCGTTTCCTTCCTTCATCACCAAAACTCTCCTTAGGAGCAAAACATGGAAAACATCCTCGGCCTCGTCGCTCTCGCCTGCGGTCTGATCGTTGGTCTCGGCGCCATCGGTGCTTCGATCGGTATCGCCCTGATGGGTGGCAAGTTCCTGGAATCGTCGGCTCGCCAGCCTGAGCTGATGAACGACCTGCAAACCAAGATGTTCATCCTGGCCGGCCTGATCGACGCTGCGTTCCTGATCGGTGTCGCCATCGCCCTGCTGTTCGCCTTCGCGAATCCGTTCCAGCTGGCCGCCTGATTTCCCGTCCTGACCCTTTCACGAGCGAAAGGATCGTGCCGTGAACATCAATTCAACCCTGTTCCTGCAGGCGGTTGTCTTTGCGATCCTCGTCTGGTTCTCGATGCGCCATATCTGGCCGCCGATCACCAAGGCGCTGGATGAGCGGGCCCGCAAGATCGCTGACGGCCTGGCCGCGGCCGACAAGGCCAAGTCCGAGCTGGCGCAAGCCAACCAGCGCGTCGAGCAGCAGCTGATCGCTGCCCGCGACGACGCCGGCAAGCGCCTGGCCGACGCCGAGCGCCTGGCCCACTCGATCATCGAGGAAGCCAAGCAACGCGCCGGCGACGAAGCCGCCAAGATCGTCGCAGCCGCCAAGGCCGAGGCCGACCAGGCCGTCGTCCAGGCCCGCGAAGCCCTGCGTGCGCAGGTTGCCGAGCTGGCCGTCAAGGGTGCCGAGCAGATCCTGCGTCGCGAGGTCAACGCCAGCGTGCATGCGGACCTGCTGTCGCGCCTGAAGACGGAACTCTGACGCCATGGCCGAGCTTGCAACCATTGCGAGGCCCTACGCCGAGGCGCTGTTCAAGGCGGGTGGCGATGCGCAGACCGCGCAGCAGCTGAACGCACTGGCCACCGTGGCCGGTGACGTGCAGCTGCGCCAGTACGCCGACAACCCCAAGGTGCGCCCCGACCAGGTCTACGACCTCGTCACGTCGGTGGCCAACCTGCCGCTGTCGCCCGCGCTGCAGAACTTCCTGCGCACGGTGATCGACAACGGCCGGCTGGTCGCGCTGCCCGAGATCGCTGCCCAGTTCCACGCGCTGGTCAATGCCCAGTCGGGCGTGTCCGACGCGGCGATCTACAGCGCCTTCCCGATCGACGACGCCAGCCTGGCCGACATGGTGGTGGCGCTCGAAAGGCGCTTCGGGCGCAAGCTCAATCCCACCGTCTGGATCGATCCGGCGCTGATTGGCGGCGTGCGCGTCGTCGTGGGCGACGAAGTGCTCGACACCTCGGTGAAGGCACGCCTCGAACAGATGAAGGTCGCGCTCACCGCCTGAGTGTCCCCGGCCCCGCGGCCGACCGGAGAAAGCTATGCAACTGAATCCCGCTGAAATTTCCGAACTGATCAAGAGCCGCATCGAGGGCCTGCAAGCCTCGTCGGACATCCGCAACCAGGGTACCGTCGTGTCGGTCACCGACGGCATCGTGCGTGTGCACGGCCTGTCGGACGTGATGCAGGGCGAGATGCTCGAGTTCCCGGCCGGCAAGGACGGCCAGCCGTCGTACGGCCTGGCGCTGAACCTCGAGCGCGACTCGGTCGGCTCGGTGATCCTGGGCGAGTACGAGCACATCTCCGAAGGCGATACCGTCAAGTGCACGGGCCGCATCCTGGAAGTGCCGGTCGGCCCCGAGCTGATCGGCCGCGTGGTCAACGCGCTGGGTCAGCCCATCGACGGCAAGGGCCCGATCAACGCCAAGCTGAC
>NZ_CAXFDV010000308.1:0-3592 GCF_964001545.1 uncultured Aquincola sp. | reverse complement strand
TGGGCAACCCGGCCGAGGTGGCCGAGGTGGTGGCCTTCCTGTTGTCGCCGCAGGCCAGCTTCGTGACCGGCGCCGACTACGCCGTGGACGGCGGCTATTCCGCGATGGGGCCGGAGCAGAACCAGCCCGCCATTCCCCGGCTGATGTCCTGAACCCGTTTGTTTTGAAAGGAAATCACATGCGTCGCATCGCCATCGTCGGCGGGGGCCAGGCCGGCCTGCCGCTCGCTCTCTCGCTGCTCGACCAGGGCTACCGGGTCACCCTGGTGTCCAACCGCACGCCGGACCAGATCCGCGACGGCAAGGTCATGTCCAGCCAGTGCATGTTCAACAGCTCGCTGCAGATCGAGCGTGACCTGGGCCTGAACCAGTGGGAAGCCGTGTGCCCGCCGGTCGAAGGCATCGGCCTGACGGTGCCGCACCCCGAGCAGCCCGGCGCCAGGCTGATCGACTGGGCGCACCGCCTGGACCATGTGGCCCAGTCGGTGGACCAGCGCGTGAAGATGCCGGTGTGGATGGAGCTGTTCACCCAGCGCGGTGGCGAGCTGCTGCTGCAGGACGCCGGCGTGGCCGAGCTGGAAGCGCTGGCCGAATCGCACGACCTGGTGGTGCTGGCCGCCGGCAAGGGCGAGGTGGTCAAGCTGTTCGAGCGTGACCCTGCCCGCTCGGTGTTCGACAAGCCGCAGCGCGCGCTGGCGCTGACCTACGTGCACGGCCTGAAGGAAACGCCCGAGTTCAGCCGCGTCGCCTTCAACCTGATTCCGGGCGTGGGCGAGTACTTCGTGTTCCCGGCTTACACCCACACCGGGCCCTGCCACATCATGGTGTTCGAAGGCGTGCCCGGCGGCCCGATGGACTGCTGGAAGGGCATCACCAGCCCGCAGGAACACCTGGCCACCAGCCGCCGGCTGCTGGACGCGTTCCTGCCCTGGGAAGCCGAGCGCGCCCGCCATGCCGAGCTGACCGATGCCAACGGCGTGCTGGCCGGCAGCTTTGCGCCCACCATCCGCAAGCCGGTGCTGCGGCTGCCCTCGGGCAAGCGGGTGCTGGGCCTGGGCGATGCGGTGGCGGTGAACGACCCCATCACCGGCCAGGGCTCGAACAACGCCACCAAGGCCTTCAAGGTGTACTTCGACGCCATCGTGGCGCGGGGCGACCAGCCCTACACCGAAGCGTGGATGAACGAGACCTTCGAGACCTTCTGGCGCTACGCCCAGTCGGTGGTCACCTGGACCAACTCGATGCTCACGCCGCCGCCGCCGCACATCCTCAACCTGCTGGGTGCGGCCGGCCAGTGCCCGCCGATCGCCAAGGCCATCGTCAACGGCTTCGACAACCCGCCCGACTTCTTCCCGTGGTGGGCTGAGGCCGATGCCTGCGAGCAGTTCGTGGGCAGCAAGATGGCCGAGCTGGCCCCGGCCTGATGCAGGAAAGGACGATCAACATGAGCGCCGTTCTGCAGGCCCCTTGGGGGCAGACCGAGATCGAAGGCAAGGCCTTGCGCCAGGCCCTGGGCCGCTACCCCACCGGCGTGGCCATCGTCACCACCCGCACGGCCGATGGCCGGCCGGTGGGGCTGACCATCAACTCCTTCGCTTCGCTGTCGCTGGCGCCGGCGCTGGTGCTGTGGAGCCTGGTGGACCGCTCGCCCAACCTGGCGGCCTTCCAGGAGGCCCCGCACTTCGCGATCAGCGTGCTGGCGCAAGACCAGCAAGGGCTGGCCAGCCGCTTTGCCAACCCGGCCGTGACCGACAAGTTCGACCAGGTGGCCGTGCGCGAAGCCGCCGAAGGCGTGCCGGTGATCGAAGGCGCGCTGGCCACGCTGGTGTGCCGCACCAGCAAGTACCTGACCGAAGGCGACCACGAGCTGTTCATCGGCCAGGTGGTGCGCCTGGACGCCCGCGCGGGCGAACCGCTGGTGTTCCATGGCGGCCGCTTCGGCGCGCTGCACATGGCCGGCTGACCGACCCTTCTTCCTTGTACGAGGCCCCGCATGACCGCCACCGCCCAGCTTCTTGACCACCTGCAGACCGGCGCGCTGCGCGTGGTCGACCTCACCCACACGCTGTCGCCCGATTTTCCGGCGCTGGTGCTGCCGCCGCAGTTCGGCCAGGTGTGGGGCTTCAGGCAGGAACGCATCTCCCACTACGACGAAGCCGGCCCCGGCTGGTACTGGAACAACTTCTCCTGCGGCGAGCACACCGGCACCCACTTCGATGCGCCGGTGCACTGGGTCACGGGCAAGGACCACCCGGCCAACACGGTGGACACCATCGACCCGGCCCGCTTCATCGCGCCCGCGGTGGTGCTGGACGCCAGCGCCGAAGTGGCCCGCAACGCCGACTGGCTGCTGACGGTGGACTTCGTGCAGACCTGGGAGCAGCAGCATGGCCGCATCCCGGCCGGTGCCTGGGTGCTGCTGCGCACCGACTGGTCGCTGCGCATCACCGACCCGGCCGCCTTCCTCAACCTGAAGGAAGACGGCGCCCACACCCCGGGGCCCACGCAAGAGGCGGTGGAGTGGCTGATCCGCGAGCGCCACGTGCTGGGCTTCGGCGTGGAGACCATCAACACCGACGCCGGCCAGTCCTACGCCTGGCCGGTGCCCTACCCCTGCCACACGCTGATGCACGGCGCCAACAAGTACGGCCTGCAATGCCTGCGCAACCTCGACCAGCTGCCGCCGCAGGGCGCGTTGATCGTGGCCGCGCCGCTGAAGATCCAGCAGGGCTCGGGCAGCCCGCTGCGCGTGCTGGCGCTGACGCAGTGACCGGGGGGCGCAGCATGGCCGCGGACAACGCCGATGTCATCTTCGTGGGCAGCGGCATCAATGCCCTGGTGGGCGCCGCGCTGCTGGCCCGCCGCGGCCAGCGGGTGCTGGTGCTGGAACGCAATGAGCGGCTGGGCGGCTGCATACGCACCGAAGAGCTGTTTGCGGGCTACAAGCACGACGTGCTGTCGCAGTGGTATCCGCTGTTCGTCGGCAGCCCGGCCTATGCCGAGCTGAAGGAAGAGCTGGCCGCTGCCGGCCTGCGCTTTGCGCAGGGCGACTACAGCACCGGCGTGGTGTTGCCCGATGGCCGCAGCCTGGCGCTGCGGCAGGACCTGGCCGATGCGGTGCGCCGCATCAATGCGCTGCGCCCCGGCGATGGCACGGCGCTGGGCCAGATGGCCGAGCGCCTCTTCGGCGCCGATGCGGCGCTGACCTTCGGCCTGCTGGGGCAGCAGCCGTATGGCCGCGGCCTGCTCAAGCTGCTGTGGGGCGCCTGGCGCCAGCGCGGGCTGGAAGGCCTGGTGGGCTTTGCCGGCGATTCGCTGGAGAGCTTTCGCCGCTGGGCCGACCGCCACCTGCAAGACGACGTGACCCGCGCGCTGCTGGCGCCCTGGGTGCTGCACTCCGGCCTGGGGCCGGACGAAGCCTGCTCCGCCCTCATCGGCAAGCTCACCTTCGCGGCCGTGGTGGCCGGCGGCATGCCGGTGGTGCAAGGCGGCAGCGAAGGCATCGTGCATGCGCTGCGCCAGGTGATCGAGCGCCACGGCGGCCAGTGCCGCACCGGCACCCATGTGGACGAAGTGCTGGTGGAAGGCAGCGG
>NZ_CAXFDV010000307.1:0-1562 GCF_964001545.1 uncultured Aquincola sp. | reverse complement strand
CCCGACGCTTATGCCGGCGAGGTGCCGGTGGCTTATGCCACGCTGCTGCCTGGCGCCAGCGCCACGGAAGAAGAGCTGCTGGCCTTCGTCGCCCAGCGGGTGGATGAAGCGCCCGCGCGGCCCAAGCGCATCACCGTGCTGCAGCGCATGCCCACCACCAACGTGGGCAAGATCTTCAAGCCCGAGTTGCGGCAGCTGGCCGCCATCGACACCGTGCAGCAACGCCTGCAGGCGCTGTGGCGCGAAGCAGCACCGGCCGGGCTGCCGCTGGCCGAGGTGCTGGCCGACGGGCCTGCTGGCGTGCTGCTGCGCGCGCCGAAACATCCGGCCTGGCCTACGCTGCGCACCGCAGTGACCGACGCCGTGGCGCGACTGGGCGTGGCCGCCCGCATCGAAGAACAGAACACCAATACCGCCCCTTGACTGGAGGCAACACGATGACCCAACCGATCCACCGCCGCCTCCTGCTGGCCCAGGGTGCCGCTCTGTCTGCCGGCCTGTGCGCCGCGCCCTGGGTGCGCGCGCAAGGCGCCTGGCCCAACAAGCCCATCCGCTTCATCGTGCCGTACAACGCGGGCGGCGCCACCGACGTGTCGGCCCGCGTGATCGCGGAGAAGCTCGGCCAGCGCCTCGGCCAGACGCTGATCATCGAGAACAAGGGCGGCGCAGCCGGCATCCTGGGCACCGACATGGTGGCCAAGGCCGCACCCGACGGCAACACCTTCGTGTTCACGCTCAGCGCCTCGGTGCTGACCAACCAGTTCCTGTTCGCCAAGCTGCCTTACGACCCGCAGAAGGACCTGGCGCTGGTCTCGCAGATCGCCGTGGTGCCGGTGACGCTGGTGGTGCACCCCGACGTGCCCGCCCGCAACGCGGCCGAGCTGCAGGCCTGGATCCGCAAGAACAAGGGCAAGGTGTCGTACGGCTCCTGGGGCATCGGCAGCTACGCCCACCTGGCCGGCGCGTACATGAGCCAGGCCTTGAATGCCGACATGTCGCACGTGGCCTACAAGGGTGAGGCGCCCATGCTGCAGGACCTGCTGGGCGGCCAGATCCAGATGGCCTATGCCAGCGCCTCGGCCACCAAGCCGCACATCGAGATGGGTAAGCTGAAGGTCATCGGCGTCACCGGCGACCAGCGCATGTCGGCACTGCCCAACGTGCCCACGCTGGGCGAGCAGGGCCTGAAGGACGATGCGTACCGCATCTGCGGCTTCGTGGCCATGGCGGCGCCTGCCAAGACGCCGATGGACATCGTGCAGCGCATGGCCAAGGAAGTGAATGCCGTGGTGCAGATGGCCGAGGTGCACGAGAAGCTGGTGGCCATGGGGTTCAATCCCGTGGCCAGTACCCCGGAGGCCTTCATGGCGTCGTACAAGAAGGACGCGCCGGTGTGGGAACAATTGGTGAAGGTGTCCGGCGCCAAGCTGGACTGACGCACCGCCAACAAAAGGAGCTGAACCATGAAGATCCTGGTCCCCGTCAAGCGGGTGGTCGACTACAACGTGAAGGTGCGGGTCAAGGCCGACGGCACCGGCGTGGACATCGCCAACGTCAAGATG
>NZ_CAXFDV010000306.1:0-2054 GCF_964001545.1 uncultured Aquincola sp. | reverse complement strand
GCACCCGCCTGCTGCTGGCCGATGCCGCCCTGCGCATCGCCCAGGCCGCCGCGCCCGGCGCTGCCGACGACCCTTGGCGCGCCGAACGCCTGGCCGCCGCCCGCTGGGGCCTGCTGCGCGGCGCACCCGAAGCCGTGTTCGCTTTCGGCCGGGTCAGCGCGCCGGTGGTGTTGCCGGGGTGACCTGGCGATGCGCCAGCCTCAGAATGTTGTCATTGACAGCAAGCGAGAGGCTGTGAGCATGGCAGTCTTGACCGTGAAGAACCTGCCAGACGACGTGCATCGTGCGCTGCGTGTACGAGCGGCGCAGCATGGCCGCAGCACTGAGGCAGAGGTGCGCGAAATCCTGGCCGCCGCCGTAAAGCCCCAAGGTCGAGTGCGGATGGGTGATGCCCTGGCCGCCATTGGTCGCAAGGTGGGGCTGAGCGACGAGAACGCGGCTGCGATGGGCAGACTGCGCGACAAAGAGCCCGCACAGCCGCTGAGCTTTGACTGACTGATCGCTCCATCCAGCCGTCATGGCCCGGTTGAACGAAAAGGCCGCGGAAGTCCTGTTCGTGTCGAGCGTCAGCCTGGCGGAGTTGCTGTTCGACATCCGGGCTTTGCCAGCCGGACAGTGCACGCGACACTGCGCCATATGCAGCGGCGGGCGTGCAAGTCCTCAACCCTTGGCTGGCTGCCTAGTCACCGCGCCCTCTTTCACCGGCTGCCACCCCAAGCGCCGCGACAGCCCACCGGCCACGCGCCGCAGTTCGGCCGCCAACTCGCCGTCCCAGCTGCTGTCGAAGGTGGCGCTGGGGCCGATGGCGGTGATGCTCAGCACCATCGCGCCGCGGCCGTCGAACACCGGCACCGCCAGCGCGCTGACCCCGGGCAGCGACAGGTCCACCGCCCGCGCCAGGCCGCGGCAGCGCACCTCGGCCAGTTCGTCGTCGAAGCCGGGCGGCGCCGGCTCCTGCGCCAGCAGCGGCGCGACCTCGGCCGCCGGCAGGTAGGCCGCGAACAGCCAGCCCGAGGCGGTGCCACGCATGCTCATCACGGTGCCGTGGCGCATGGCCACATGCACCGGGGAGGGCGCTTCGGCCACCCGCACGATGGTGGGCCCGCGGTTGCCCCATACCGCCAGCGCCACGGTATGGCCGGTGGTCAGCGCCAACTCGTCGGCCAGCGGCGTGGCCAGCCGCACCGGGTCGTACTGCTGCAGGCTGATCAGCCCCAGCTGCAGCGCCAGCGGCCCCAGGCCGTAGCGGCCGGTGCTGGGCTCCTGCTCCACCAGCCCCAGCTTGCCGAAGCTCACCAGGTAAGGGTGGGCCTTGGCCGGCACCATGCCGGCCTCGCGCGCCAGGTCCTTCAGCGGCATCGGCCGGCCGTGATGCGCCAGCGCCAGCAGCAGCTGGCCGCCCACCTCGATGCTCTGGATGCCCCGCGGGCCGCGTCCCTCGTCGGCGTCGTCCATGGTGTTTGTACTTATGCGAATGAGTTAGACATTATCTAACGGCTTGGCTAGCATGCTGGCATTAGATATCGTTGAACACGTTAACCTGGGTCAAACGCCATGAGCAAAGCCTTCGCCTCACAAGCCGACCTCGAAGAAAAGAAGGTCAGCTTCACCAAGCTGTCCGACAACGCCTATGCCTACACCGCCGAGGGCGACCCCAACACCGGCGTGATAATCGGTGACGACGCGGTGATGGTGCTGGACACCCAGGCCACGCCGGTGATGGCGCAGGACGTGATCCGCCGCATCCGCGAGGTGACCGACAAGCCGATCAAGTACGTGCTGATGACGCACTACCACGCGGTGCGGGTGCTGGGCGCCAGCGCCTATGGCGCCGACCACATCATCGCCAGCCAGGACACGCGCGATTTGATCGTCGAGCGCGGTGAGCAGGACAAGGCCAGCGAGATCGGCCGCTTCCCGCGCCTCTTCCGCAACGTCGAAAGCGTGCCGCCGGGCCTGACCTGGCCCACCATCACCTTCACCGGCAAGATGACGCTGTGGCTGGGCAGCCTGGAAGTGCAGCTGCTGCAACTGGGCCGCGGCCACACCAAGGG
>NZ_CAXFDV010000305.1:0-14423 GCF_964001545.1 uncultured Aquincola sp. | reverse complement strand
TTGGGCCCGATGAAGACGATGCCTTCTGCTTCCACCCGGCGCGCGAACTCGGCGTTCTCGCTCAGGAAGCCGTAGCCCGGGTGCACCGCCTCGGCCCCGGTGGCCTTGCAGGCGGCGATGATCTTGTCGGCCACCAGATAGCTTTCGCGGCTGGGCGCCGGGCCCAGCAGCACGGCTTCATCGGCCAGCTCCACATGGCGCGCATCACGGTCGGCCTCGGAGTACACGGCCACCGTGGCAATGCCCATCTTGCGGGCCGTCTTGATCACGCGGCAGGCGATCTCGCCGCGGTTGGCAATCAGAATTTTCTTGAACATGGGTGATCTTTCAGCCAAGCCGATGCACGAGGGCCGACCAGGTATTGACCAAGCGCCTTGCGCGGATCCGGCTTTGCCGGTCCGCTGCAAGAGCCCCCTCGGGGGGCAGCGACGAGAGGAGCGTGGGGGCCAACATCACAGCGGAATGTTCCCGTGCTTGCGCCACGGGTTGTCGAGCTTCTTGTCCTTGAGCATCACCAGGCTGCGGCAGATGCGCTTGCGGGTTTCGTGCGGCTGGATCACGTCGTCGATGAAGCCGCGGGCGCCGGCCACGAAAGGGTTGGCGAAGCGGGCCTTGTACTCGGCCTCGCGGGCGGCCAACTTGGCGGGGTCGTTCTTGTCCTCGCGGAAGATGATCTCCACCGCGCCCTTGGCGCCCATCACCGCGATCTCGGCATTCGGCCACGCGAAGTTCACGTCGCCGCGCAGGTGCTTGGAGGCCATCACGTCATACGCGCCGCCATAGGCCTTGCGGGTGATCACCGTGACCTTGGGCACCGTGCACTCGGCATAGGCATACAGCAGCTTGGCACCGTGCTTGATGATGCCGCCGTACTCCTGGCTGGTGCCGGGCATGAAACCGGGCACGTCCACAAACGTCACCACCGGGATGTTGAAGGCATCGCAGAAGCGCACGAAGCGCGCGGCCTTGATGCTGCTCTTGATGTCCAGGCAGCCGGCCAGCACCTGCGGGTTGTTGGCCACGATGCCCACGCTCTGCCCTTCCATGCGCGCAAAGCCGATCACGATGTTGGCCGCGTACTCGGGCTGCAGCTCGAAGAAGTCGCCGTCGTCCACCACCTTGGCGATCAGCTCCTTCATGTCGTAGGGCTTGTTGGGGTGGTCGGGCACCAGCGTGTCCAGCGACAGCTCCAGCCGGCCGGCCGGGTCGCCGCTGGGGCGCACCGGCGCCTTCTCGCGGTTGTTCAGCGGCAGGTAGTTGAAAAAGCGCCGCAGCATCAGCAGCGCTTCCACGTCGTTCTCGAAGGCCAGGTCGGCCACGCCGCTCTTGCCGGTGTGGGTGATGGCGCCGCCCAGTTCCTCGGCGGTCACTTCCTCGTGCGTCACCGTCTTCACCACCTCGGGGCCGGTGACGAACATGTACGAGCTGTCCTTGACCATGAAGATGAAGTCGGTCATGGCCGGGCTGTACACCGCGCCGCCGGCGCAGGGGCCCATGATCATGCTGATCTGCGGGATCACGCCCGAGGCCATCACGTTGCGCTGGAACACGTCGGCATACCCGCCGAGCGAGGCCACGCCTTCCTGGATGCGGGCGCCGCCCGAATCGTTGAGGCCGATGACCGGTGCGCCCACCTTCATCGCCTGGTCCATCACCTTGCAGATCTTCTCGGCATGCGCCTCGCTGAGGGCGCCGCCGAAGACGGTGAAGTCCTGGCTGAAGACGAACACCAGCCGGCCGTTGATCATGCCGTAGCCGGTGACCACGCCGTCACCGGGCGGCCGGTTGTTCTCCATGCCGAAGTCGGTGCAGCGGTGCTCGACGAACATGTCCCATTCTTCGAAGGTGCCGTCGTCCAGCAGCAGGTCGATGCGCTCGCGCGCGGTGAGCTTGCCCTTGCCATGCTGCGCGTCGATGCGCTTCTGGCCACCGCCCAGCCGCGCCTTGGCGCGCTTGGCTTCGAGCTGTTCGAGGATGTCGTGCATGGCGTCGTGGCCTTTCTGGTCAAGCGAATCAGTTCAACAGGTCGAGCAGCCGCCGCGCCGCCACCGAGGCGGCCAGCGTGCCGGCGCGCACCTGGGTGTGGATCTCGGGCAGCGCTTCGCGCACCGCGGGGTGCTGGCGGAAGCGGCTCTTCAGGCCCGCCTCGATGCGTTCCCACATCCAGGCCTGGTCTTGGGTGCGGCGGCGCTCGGTCAGCCGGCCGGCAGCGGCCTGCAGCTCGCGAAAGCGGCTGCAGGCGGCCCAGAACTCGGGCAGGCCCTGACCCTTGAGCGCGCTCAGCTGCAGCACCTGCGGCTGCCAGATCGACACGGCCCGCACAGGCGCCCCATCCACCGCATGGCTGGCATGGGCCGGGTTGCCGTGGTGGCCGAACAGCCGCAGCGCCGAGGTGATCTGCGCCCGCGCGCGGGTGGCGGCGGCCTCGTCCAGGTCGGCCTTGTTGATGACCACCAGGTCGGCCAGCTCCATCACGCCCTTCTTGATGGCCTGAAGGTCGTCGCCGGCATTGGGCAGCTGCAGCAGCACGAAAAGGTCGGTCATGCCGCTGACGGCGGTTTCGCTCTGGCCGACGCCCACGGTCTCGACGATCACCACGTCGTAGCCCGCGGCTTCGGCCACCAGCATCGATTCACGGGTGCGCTCGGCCACGCCGCCCAGCGTGCCGCTGGCCGGGCTGGGGCGGATGAAGGCCTGCTCATGCACCGACAGCTGCTCCATGCGCGTCTTGTCGCCCAGGATGCTGCCGCCCGACACGCTGGACGAAGGGTCGATGGCCAGCACCGCCACCCGGTGGCCCTGCTGGATGAGGTACAGGCCCAGCCCTTCGATGAAGGTGCTCTTGCCCACGCCGGGCACGCCGCTGATCCCCAGCCGGAACGAGCGGCCGCTGTGCGGCAGCAAGGTGTTGAGCACTTCGTCGGCCCGGCGGCGGTGGTCGTCGCGCGACGATTCCAGCAGCGTGATGGTCTTGGCAATGGCGCGGCGCTGCGCAGGCCCGGGCGGGCCCAGCACCGCGCTCACCAGCGCCTGGTCGGCCGGCGGCAACAAGCGGTCGATTGCGGTGTCGGTGTTCAAGCGGCGGCGGCCGAGACGGACAGGCGGATCTGCTCCAGCACGTCCTTGGCGCTGGCCGGAATGGGCGTGCCCGGGCCGTAGATGCCCTTGACGCCGGCCTCGTACAGGAAGTCATAGTCCTGGCGCGGAATCACGCCGCCGACGAAGACGATGATGTCATCGGCGCCCTGGTCCTTCAGCGCCTGCACGATGGCCGGCACCAGCGTCTTGTGGCCGGCGGCCAGCGTGCTCACGCCCACCGCATGCACGTCGTTCTCGATGGCCTGGCGGGCGCATTCTTCGGGCGTCTGGAACAGCGGTCCCATGTCGACGTCGAAGCCCAGGTCGGCAAAGGCCGTGGCCACCACCTTGGCGCCGCGGTCATGGCCGTCCTGGCCCAGCTTGGCGATCATCACGCGCGGCCGGCGGCCTTGCTCCTGCGCGAAGGCATCGATCTCGGTCTTGAGCTTGTCCCAGCCTTCGGCGCTGTCATACGCCGCGGCATACACGCCGGTCACCTTCTGCGTGTCGGCGCGGTGGCGGCCGAACACCTTTTCCAGCGCATCGCTCACCTCGCCCACCGTGGCGCGCAGGCGCATGGCCTTCACCGTCAGGTCCAGCAGATTGCCCTGGCGGCTCTCGGCGCAGGCGGTGAGCGCATCCAGCGCGGCCTGCACCGCCGCGCCGTCACGGGCAGCGCGGATGGCCTGCAGCCGCGCGATCTGGCTGTCGCGCACCTTGACGTTGTCGATGTCGAGGATCTCGATCGGGTCTTCCTTGGCCAGCTTGTACTTGTTGACGCCGACGATCACGTCCTGGCCCGAGTCGATGCGGGCCTGCTTCTCGGCCGCGGCGGCCTCGATCTTCAGCTTGGCCCAGCCGCTGTCCACGGCCTTGGTCATGCCGCCCATGGCCTCGACTTCTTCGATGATGGCCCAGGCCTGGTCGGCCATGTCCTGGGTGAGCTTTTCCATCATGTAGCTGCCGGCCCAGGGGTCGACCACGCTGGTGATGTGGGTCTCTTCCTGGATGATGAGCTGGGTGTTGCGGGCGATGCGGGCCGAGAACTCGGTGGGCAGCGCGATGGCTTCGTCGAAGCTGTTGGTGTGCAGGCTCTGCGTGCCGCCGAACACCGCGGCCATGGCCTCGATGGTGGTGCGCACCACGTTGTTGTAGGGGTCCTGCTCGGTCAGGCTCCAGCCGCTGGTCTGGCAGTGCGTGCGCAGCATCAGGCTCTTGGGGTTCTTCGGCTGGAACTCGCTCATGATGCGCCACCACAGCAGCCGGGCGGCGCGCATCTTGGCGATCTCGAGATAGAAGTTCATGCCGATGGCCCAGAAGAAGCTCAGGCGGCCGGCGAACTCGTCCACGTCCAGGCCCTTGGCCAACGCGGTCTTCACATATTCCTTTCCGTCGGCCAGCGTGAAGGCCAGCTCCAGCGCCTGGTTGGCGCCGGCTTCCTGCATGTGGTAGCCGCTGATCGAGATCGAGTTGAACTTCGGCATGTTTTTCGCCGTGTACTCGATGATGTCGCCGATGGCCCGCATGCTCGGCTCGGGCGGGAAGATGTAGGTGTTGCGGACCATGAACTCCTTGAGGATGTCGTTCTGGATGGTGCCGCTCAACTGGTTCTGGCTCACGCCCTGCTCTTCCGCCGCGACGATGTAGCCGGCCAGCACCGGCAGCACCGCGCCGTTCATCGTCATGCTCACGCTGACCTTGTCGAGCGGGATGCCGTCGAACAGGATCTTCATGTCCTCCACGCTGTCGATGGCCACGCCGGCCTTGCCGACGTCGCCGGTCACGCGCGGGTGGTCGCTGTCGTAGCCGCGGTGGGTGGCCAGATCGAAGGCCACGCTCACGCCCTGGGCGCCGGCCGCCAGCGCCTTGCGGTAGAAGGCGTTGCTTTCTTCGGCGGTGGAAAAACCGGCGTACTGGCGGATGGTCCAGGGCCGTACCGCGTACATCGTGGCCTGCGGGCCGCGCACGAAGGGCGGCAGCCCGGGCAGCGTGTCGGCATAGGGCAGGCCCTGCACGTCGGCCGCGGTGTACAGCGGCTTGACGGTGATGCCATCGGGCGTGCGCCAATTCAGCGCCGAGAGGTCGCCGCCCGGCGCCGACTTGGCAGCGGCCTTTTCCCAGGCAGGCAGGCCGTCGGCCGAGGTGAGGATGGCGGGCTTGGGATCGGACATCGAAGGCTCCAAAGGCCGCTGTACAGGGCATGCCCGACTGGACATCCGATTCGCCGCACGGCCATAATTCAAAACTGAATTATGCAGATGCCCACTGCGAAGTCAAACGCCCGCGAGATTCCGGCGACATGTCACAGACAGCCCTGACCCCCTCCCCCGACGGAGCGATGACAAGCAGCCGGCAAGACGGCAGGCCGATGTACGAGCACGTGGCCGAGAGGCTGCGCGGGGCCATCCTGTCGCACACGCTGGCGCCCGGCAGCTGGATCGATGAGCAGCGGCTGTGCGCCGAATACGGCATCAGCCGCACGCCGCTGCGCGAGGCGCTGAAGGTGCTGGCGACCGAAGGGCTGATCACCATGCGGCCGCGCCGCGGGGCCTACGTCACCGAGATGTCGGCGCGCGACGTGACCGACGTCTACCACCTGCTGTCGCTGCTGGAAAGCGATGCCGCGGCCGACGTGGCCCGCGTGGCCAGCGATGCCCAGCTGGCCGAGCTGGCCGACCTGCATGCGCAGCTGGAGCAGGCGGTGGAAGACCGCGAACGCTTCTTCGCGCTGAACGAAGCCTTCCACATGCGGATCCTCGACATCGCCGGCAACCGCTGGCGCAGCCAGGTGGTGGTGGACCTGCGCAAGGTGATGAAGCTCAACCGCCACCACTCGCTGTTCCGCGAGGGCCGGCTGGCCGATTCACTGGCCGAGCACCGCGCGCTGATGCAGGCGCTGCAGGCCCGCGACGCGGCGCAGGCCGAGGCGTTGACGCGTGAGCACTTCCGCAACGGGCTGTCGGCGGCCACGGTGCGGCCGGGCATGGCCTGAGTGCCCCTGGCATGGGGTGCAGGTTCAGGCCGCCGCCGGCTCCTCAGGCAGCTCCGGCAAGGGCGGAAAGCTGAGCCGGTAGCAAGTGGAAAAACCTGGCGGCGGCGGCACCCGCTCGAAGCGCGCGTCGTGGATGGCGGCCACCTTCTCGACCACCCGGTGGCCCAGCCCCAGGCCGGCATTGAAGCGCTGGCCCGGCGGCGGGCAAGGCTGGGTCGCGCCGTCGTCGCACACCTGCACCCAGCGGGCCTGGGCGTCCAGCTGCACTTCCACCCGGCTGCCCGCGGCAGTGTGGCCCAGCGCGTTGTCCAGCAGGTTGCGCAGCGCCAGCTCCAGCAGCAGCGCATGGCCTTGCAGCAGGAAGGGGCCGGCGCTGTCCAGGCCCAGGTCGTGGCCCGACTCCAGGGCGCGCTGCGCATAGTCGGCCAGCAGCTGGCGCGCCAGCGCGTCCAGGTCGCAGGGCCGCACCGCCTCGTTCATCTCGGCGCGGCTGGCACGCGCCAGCGTCAGCAGCTGCTGCACCACCTGGCCGGCATGCACTGCTTCGTCCTCCAGCCGCTGCAGCGAGTCCCGGCGCTCTTCCTGCGCCATCTCGCCCTGCAGCCCGCGGGCATGCAGCGCGATCGAGGCCAGCGGCGTGCGCAGCTCATGCGCCAGTTCACTGGCCAGCTGTCGTTCACGCGCCAGTGCCGCCTGCTGGCGGCCGACCAGGGTGTTGATGGCATCCACCACCCCCTTGAATTCTTCGTGCGGGTGGCGCGCCGCCAGCGGCTGGGCGCGCTGCACGTCCAGGCCCAGCACGTCGCGCGAGAGGTCATGCAGCGGCTTCAAGCCGCGGCGCACCGCCAGGCCCAGGGCCACCGCAATGGCCGGCATCACCCACAGGCCGGGGCTGGCCACCTGCAGCGCGATGTCCCAGGCCAGGTCGTCGCGCTCTTCCACGCTCAGCATCACGGTGATCTTGCGCGTCTGCTCGGGGCCGTCCCAGCGCGAGAAGCTGCGCCAGCGCTCGGGTGGGTTGCCCAGGGTCAGGTCGGCAAAGCCGGTGCGGCGGTCGAAGGTGGGCAGCGGCGCATCGCCGGTGGAGGTGAGCAGCCGCCCTTCGCCGTCCCACACCACCACGCTCATCGATTGCTGGTAGTCGTGGCTCTTCAAGTCTTCCGGCATGTCGTGGCCGGGGTCGGGGCGGGTCGACGCATCGAAGTGGCCGTCGTGCAGCGCGGCCTGCAGGCCGGCCACGCTGGCCAGGTGGCCGTCGGTCAGTTCGTCGGCTTCGTGCACGCCGGTGGCAAAACCCACCACGATGAAGGTGGCCCACACCAGTGCCAGCGCGCCGAGCGTCCAGCCCAGCAGGTGGTGCAGCAGGCTGCGGCCGGCCATCAGGCAGCTTCCGCCGGCACGAAGTAGCCCACGCCGCGCAGCGTGCGGATGACGCCATCGCCCAGCTTGCGCCGCAGGTGGTGCACATGCACTTCGATGGCATTGCTCTCCAGCCCGGCATCGAAGTTGTAGAGGCTGGCCTCGATCTGCCCGCGTGACAGCACCCGCGGCCGCGCCTCCACCAGCGCCAGCAACACCGCGAACTCCCGCGGCGACAGTTCCACCGGCTGGCCGGCGCGCAGCACGCTGCGGGCCGCCGGGTCGATGGCCAGCTCGCCGACCTGCAGCAGCGGCGTCGCGCGGCCGGCGGCGCGGCGGCGCAGTGCGCGCATGCGGGCCACCAGTTCGTCGGGGTGGAAGGGCTTGGTCACGTAATCGTCGGCGCCCAGGTCCAGCCCGGCGATGCGCGAAGCCACCTCGTCGCGCGCGGTCATGATCAGCACCGGCAGCGCCGCATCCGGCAGCCGCCCGGGTGTGGCGGCGCGCAGCCGGCGCAGCAGCGCGGTGCCGTCGCCGTCGGGCAGACCCAGGTCGAGCAGCACCAGGTCGAAGGGCTCGGCCTGCAGCATCGACCAGGCGGCCGCCACGTTGCCCGCATGGTCCATCGCATGGCCGTGCTGCCGCAGGCTCAGGGCCAGGCCCGCGGCAATGCCTTCGTCGTCTTCCACCACCAGTACACGCATGGCGGGATTGTGGCCTGCCCTGTCGTGCCGCCGCCCTTAAGACGGCCTTAAGTGCAGCTGCCTAAGGTGCGCAGCGTGCATGACAACCTGCCCTCTTCCCGCCTGCCCATCGCCCCGCTGGCGGCTGGCCTGGCCGCCTTGCTGGCCTATGACGCCAGCGGCCTGGATTTGCCGCTGGCACGCCTGTTCGGCGGCGCCGGCGGCTTTGCGCTGCGCAACCACTGGCTGCTGACCAACGTGCTGCACGAAGGCGGCCGCATCGCCGCGTGGGCGCTGGTGCTGGCGCTGTGCGTGGGGGTGTGGTGGCCGCGCGGCATGCTGCGGCGCATTCCGCCGGGCCGCCGGCTGCAGCTGGCCGTGGGCAGCCTGGCGGCGGTGCTGGTGGTCTCGGCACTCAAGAGCATCAGCACCACCAGCTGCCCGCAGGAGCTGGCCCTTTTCGGCCGCACGGCGCAGTACATGTCGCACTGGCACTGGCCGCCCGGCCTCACCGATGGCGGCACCGGCCACTGCTTTCCGGCCGGCCATGCGTCGGCGGGTTTTGCCTTCGTCAATGGCTGGTTCGCCTTCCGCCAGCACGACCGGCGGCTGGCGCGCGCCTGGCTGGCCGCCGCGCTGGGCGCCGGCCTGGTGCTGGGGCTGGGCCAGCAGGCCCGCGGCGCCCACTTCATGAGCCACACGCTGTGGTCGGCCTACGTGTGCTGGTGCGTGGCGCTGGTCACCGACCTTGTCTTCCAACGTCTGCGCGTGCGGCCGCTGCCGGCCACCGCGACGGAGCCTGCATGACCTCTTTGCACTTTCCCTGGCACCGCCGACCCGCGGCCTCGGCCCCCGAAGCCACCCCGTTGTCCCCGGCTGCCGGTCGCACGCCCTGGGCCGTGGCCCTGGCCTGCGCGGCTTGGATGGGCGGCGCCTGCAACCTGGCCCTGTGGGCCCGGCTGAGCGAGCTGGGCCTGCTGCAGGGCGCGCGCGGGTTGCTGCTCGGGCTGGGCATCGCCGGCATCATCACCGCGCTCATCGTCACGCTGGTGAGCCTGCTGGCCTGGCGCTGGACCTTCAAGCCGGTGCTCATGCTGCTGCTCGTCACCGCCGCGGCGGGCATGCACTTCATGCGGGTCTACGGCATCGTCATCGACCCTTCGATGGTGGTGAACGTGCTGCAGACCGACACCCGCGAAGCCACCGACCTGCTGAGCCTGCGGCTGGTGCTCACGCTGGCGCTGGCCGGCGTGCTGCCGGCCGTGCTGCTGTGGCGCACGCCGGTGCGTTATGGCCGGCCGGGCCGGCGGGCGCTGGGCAACCTGGGGTTGTTCGTGGCCAGCCTGCTGGTGGCGGCCGGGCTGCTGCTGGCCTGCTTCCAGCCGCTGGCATCGCTGATGCGCAACCACAAGGACGTGCGCTACCTCATCAACCCGCTGAACACCGTGTGGGCGGTGGCCGACGTGGCGGCCAAGCCGCTGCGCCGGGCCGAAGGGCCGCTGCAGCCCATCGGCCAGGATGCGGTGCTGGGCACACCCTACGCCCACCAGGCGCAGCCGCCGCTGGTGGTGCTGGTGCTGGGCGAAACCGGCCGCGCCGGCAACTTCGGCCTCAACGGCTATGGCCGCGATACCACACCCGAGCTGGCCAAGGAACAGGTGGTCAGCCTGCGCAACGTGTGGTCCTGCGGCACCAGCACCGCGGCTTCGGTGCCTTGCATGTTCTCGCACCTGGGGCGCGAGGCCTACCTCGACCGCCAGCACGACTCCGAAGGCCTGATGGACGTGCTGCAGCGGGCCGGCCTGGCGGTGCTGTGGCTGGACAACCAGTCGGGCTGCAAGGGCGTGTGCGACCGGGTGCCCAACGTCAACACCAGCAGCCTGGCCGATGCGCCGCTGTGCCCCGGCGGCCAGTGCCAGGACATGATCATGCTCAAGGGTCTGGATGAGCGCATCGCCGCCCTGCCTGCCGAACGCCGCGCCCGCGGCGTGGTGGTGGTGATGCACCAGATGGGCAGCCATGGGCCGGCCTACAGCAAGCGTTCGCCGCCCGAGTTCAAGCGCTTCTTGCCCGAGTGCACCAGCGCCTCGCTGCAGGAATGCAGCCGTGAATCGCTGGTCAATGCCTACGACAACAGCATCGCCTACACCGACCACTTCCTGGCCTCGACCATCCGCTGGCTCAAGAGCAAGGGTGCGCAGCCCACGGCCCTGCTGTACCTGGCCGACCATGGCGAATCGCTGGGCGAGAACAACCTGTACCTGCACGGCCTGCCGTATGCGGTGGCGCCCGACGTGCAGAAGCACGTGCCCTGGATCACCTGGCTGTCGCCGGCTTATCAGCAGCGCGCCGGGCTGCGGACCGCCTGCCTGCAGCAGCAGGCCGACCAGCGCCGCAGCCACGACGACTGGTTCCACTCGGTGCTGGGCCTGCTGGACGTGCAGACCGGCGTCTACCGCCGCGCGAACGACGTGTTCGCGGCCTGCAGCGCCGGATGAAAAAAGGGGCAGCTGGCGCTGCCCCTCGGCTTTCTTCCAGACTCCAGATCCCGCTCAGCGGGGGGCGCCGTCCTGCCGGGCCACCGTGGGCCCGGTCCAGCCGCCGCCCAGCGCCTGGTACAGCGACACCTGGTTCTGCAACTCGGCCAGGCGCGTCTGCACCGTGGCCTGCTGCACGGTGAACAGCGAGCGCTGCGCATCCAGCAGGTCGAGGTAGCTGGCCACGCCGTTGCGGTAGCGCAGGTCGGACAGCCGGAAGCGCGCCGACTCGGCCTCGGTCTGGGCCTGCTGCTGGCGCACCTGCTCGCCCAGCGTGGCGCGGCCGGCCAGCGCATCGGCCACCTCGCGGAAGGCGGTCTGCACCGCCTTCTCGTACTGGGCCACCGCGATGTCGCGCGACACGGTGGTGGCGTCCAGGTTGGCGCGGTTGCGGCCGGCGTCGAAGATGGGCAGCGAGATCTGCGGGATGAAGGTCCACGCGCCCGAGCCGCTCTTGAACAGACCCGACAGCTCGTTGCTGGCGGTGCCGGCGCTGCCGGTGAGCGTGATGCGCGGGTAGAAGGCCGCCCGCGCCGCGCCGATATTGGCATTGGCCGACAACAGCGTCTGCTCGGCCTGGCGCACGTCGGGCCGGCGGTTCAGCAGGTCGGAAGGCAGCCCGGCCGGCAGGTCGGCCATCATCACCGTCTCGGCCAGCGGCAGCACCGGCGGCAGGTCGGCCGGCAGCGGCTGGCCCACCAGCAGCACCAGCGCGTTTTCGTCCAGCTCGCGCTGGCGCTGCAGCTGCGCCAGCGTGGCGCGGGCCGAGGCCACCAGCGAGCGGGCCTGCTGCAGGTCCAGCTCCGAGGCCACGCCGTTGTCAAAGCGCAGCTGCGACAGCTTCAGCGACTCTTCCCGCGTGGCCAGGGTCTGCTGCGTCAGCTTGAGCAGCTCTTCGTCGGCCTGCACCGCCAGCGCCGCACGCGCCACGGAGCCCACCAGCGTGATCTGCGTGGCCGCGCGGCCCTCTTCGGTGGCCAGGTAGGTGGCCAGCGCCGCGTCGCTCAGGCTGCGCACGCGGCCGAACAGGTCCAGCTCGTAGCTGGTCACGCTCAGGCCCACCTGGTAGAGGCTGGTCTGGTCGCCCTGCGTGTTCGGCTGGCGCGTCAGCGAGGCCACGCCGTTGACCGACGGCAGCCGGTCGGCCCGCTGCACCTGGTACAGCGCGCGGGTGCGGTCCATGTTGAGCACCGCCACCCGCAGGTCGCGGTTGTTCTGCAGCGCCAGCTCGATCAGCCGCTTGGTGCGTGCATCGCTGAAAAAGCGCTGCCACTCGATGTCGGCCGCCGGCGTGCCGGCCTGGGTGTTGCCGGCGATGCTGGCCGGGTAGGTGGCCGCCACCGGCGCGGCGGGCCGCTCGTAGCTGGGCGCCATCGAGCTGCAGCCGGCCAGCAGCGCGGCCAGGGCCGCGGCAGCCAGCGTGGCGGGACGGAAGAAGTCAGGGTTCATGGCGGGTACTTTCACGAACGGCCCTCCGTTTGCGGAGGCGTCGAGGGCGGCAGGGTGTCCTGCTCGAGTTCATGGGTGTACATGCGGCGCTGGCGCTCGCTGCCCTTGAAGATGCGGCGGATGACCACGAAGAACAGCGGCACGAAGAACACCGCCAGCACCGTGGCCGCGATCATCCCGCCCATCACGCCGGTGCCGATCGCGCGCTGGCTGGCCGAGCCGGCGCCCGAGGCGATCACCAGCGGCAGCACGCCGAGGATGAAGGCCAGCGAGGTCATGATGATCGGGCGGAACCGCAGGTGGGCCGCTTCCAGTGCGGCATCGAAGACGCTCTTGCCCTGCGCCTGCAGGTCCTTCGCGAACTCGATGATCAGGATCGCGTTTTTCGCCGCCAGGCCGATCACGGTGATCAGGCCGACCTTGAAGTACACGTCGTTCGGATAGCCGCGCAGGTACACGCCCGCCAGCGCGCCCAGGATGCCCAGCGGCACCACCAGCAGCACCGAGGCCGGGATGGACCAGCTCTCATACAGCGCGGCCAGTGCCAGGAACACCGCCAGCAGCGAGAAGGCGAACAGGATGGTCGCGGTGGAGCCCGAGAGCTTTTCCTCGCGCGACTGGCCCGTCCACTCGAAGCCGAAGCCCGGCGGCAGCTGGCGCGCCAGCCGTTCCATCTCGTCCATCGCCTGGCCGGTGCTCACGCCCGGTGCGGCATCGCCGGCGATGCGCATCGTCGGGTAGCCGTTGTAGCGCACCGTCTGCATCGGGCCGGTGATCCAGCGGGTGGTGGCAAAGGCCGACAGCGGCACCGGCTGGCCCTTGGCGTTGAGTGCGTTCAGGCGCAGCAGGTCGTCGGGCTGCATGCGCTGCGGCGCATCGGCCTGCACGATCACCCGCTGCAGCCGGCCGCTGTTCGGGAAGTCGTTGATGTAGCTCGAGCCCATGGAGGTGGACAGCGCGGTGTTGATCGCGTCGAAGCTCACGCCCAGGGCGCTGGCCTTGTCGCGGTCGATGTCCAGCTGCAGCTGGGCCGCGTCTTCCAGGCCGTCGGGGCGCACGCCGGCCAGCAGCTTGCTGCCGCGGGCCATGCCCAGCAGCTGGTTGCGGGCGTTGACCAGCGCCTGGTGGCCCTGGCCCGCACGGTCCTGCAGCCGGAAGTTGAAGCCGGTGGCGTTGCCCAGTTCCGGGATCGGCGGCGGGCTGAGCGGGAAGATGAACGCATCGCGGATGCCCATCAGCGCGCCGAAGGTGCGGCCGGCCAGCGCAGCGGCGGTGTTGTTCTCGCCCTTGCGTTCTTCCCAGTCCTTGAGCACGACGAAGGCCAGGGCCGCGTTCTGCCCGGTGCCCGAGAAGCTGAAGCCCAGCACGCTGACCATGCTGTCGACCTCGGGCTGCTTGAGGATGAAGCCTTCGACCTGCTTCATCACGTCCAGCGTGCGGTTCTGCGCCGCGCCCGGGGGCAGCTGCACGTTGACGATGATGTAGCCCTGGTCTTCGTTGGGCAGGAAGCTGTTGGGCAGGTGCATGAACATCCAGCCCACCCCAACGCCGATGGCCAGGTAGATGACGATGAAGCGGCCCGCGCGGTGCAGGATGCGCTGCACCCAGCCCTCGTAGCCCTTGGCCGTGCGGGTGAAGCTGCGGTTGAACCAGCCGAAGAAGCCGCGCTTCTCATGGTGATGGCCGGCTTCGACCGGCTTGAGCAGCGTGGCGCACAGCGCCGGCGTCAGCGACAGCGCCAGGAAGGCACTGAACGCGATGGCCGACACCATCACCGCCGAGAACTGACGGTAGATGTTGCCCACCGCGCCCGCGAAGAAGGCCAGCGGCACGAACACCGAGATCAGCACCACGGTCACGCCGATGATGGCGCCCGAGATCTGCTGCATCGCCTTGCGCGTGGCCTCCAGCGGCGAGAGTCCTTCCTCGCTCATGATGCGCTCGACGTTCTCCACCACCACGATCGCATCGTCCACCACGATGCCGATCACCAGCACCATGCCGAACATGGTCAGCACGTTGATCGAGAAGCCTAGAGCGAGCAGCGTGGCGAAGGTACCGAGCAGCGCGATCGGCACCACGATGGTCGGGATGATCGTGTAGCGCCAGTTCTGCAGGAACAGGAACATCACGAGGAACACCAGCGCGATGGCTTCGAACAGGGTCTTCACCACCTCGGTGATCGAGATCTGCACGAAGCGCGAGCTGTCGTAGGGGATGTCCCATTTCACGCCCTTGGGGAAGTAGCGTTCGAGCTCGCCCATCTTCGCGCGGATGGCCTTGGCCGACTTCAGCGCGTTGCCGGTCGGCGTGGGCTGCACGCCG